>NZ_JBANBJ010000060.1:0-50166 GCF_059803515.1 Bradyrhizobium sp. UFLA05-125
GAGCTGCTCCAGCACCATGAAGCGATAGGCCGCATTGGTGATGACGATCGGACGATCGAACAGCGCGCCATCGGAGACGCGCAAGACCGTGTCCTGAAACGTCGAGCGCGTGCCGAACAGCGGCAAAAACTGTTTCGGGCGCACCTCGCGCGAAGCCGGCCACAGCCGCGTGCCGGCACCGCCGCACATGATCAGGGGAATAATGCGTTTGTCCATCGTGCTTTCAAACCTTGTAGTAGTCGCGATACCAGCCCACGAAGTTTCGGACACCGATCTCGATCGGCGTTGACGGCGCGAACCCGGTATCGCGCATCAGATCCCCGACATCGGCGAAAGTCTCCGGCACGTCTCCCGGCTGCATCGGCAACAGATCCTTGACCGCCGTCCGGCCCAGCTCACGTTCCAGAAGTCCGACGACGTGCATCAGCTCTTCCGGATGGTGGTTACCGACATTGTAGAGCCGAGACGGCGCATTTGCGGCGGCCGGATTGTCCACAGGCACCCGATCAATCAGCTTGGATACTACACGAGTGACGTCGTCAACATAGGTGAAGTCGCGCCGCATCTTGCCATGGTTAAAGAGCCGGATCGGCCTGCCCTCCATGATGGCGTTCACAAACAGAAACATGGCCATGTCGGGCCGGCCCCACGGGCCGTAGATGGTGAAGAAGCGCAAACCCGTGACCGGCAGCCGGTAGAGGTGGCTGTAGGACTGCGCCATCACCTCGTTGGCCTTCTTGGTCGCGGCGTAGAAGCTCACGGGATGGTCGGTTTTGTCCTCGATTGCAAATGGCAGTTTTGTGTTGGCGCCGTAAACGGAGGATGACGAGGCATAGACGAGATGACGACAGCCATTGTGCCGGCAGCCCTCGAGCACGTTGAGGAAGCCCTGAAGATTGGAATCGACGTAAGTCTGCGGATGGTCGATCGAGTAGCGCACGCCGGCCTGCGCGGCGAGATGCACCACGGTCGCGAACTGGTGCTGAGCGAACAGTTTCGCGATCGTGTCGCGATCGGCAAGATCGGCCCGGACGAAGGAAAAGCCGCCATCCCGCTGCAACACGTCCAGCCGCGCCCGCTTCAAGGCCGGATCGTAATAGGTGTTGAGATTATCGAGCCCGACGACCGGACGGCCTTCGGCCAGAAGCTGCCGGGCGACGTGAAAACCGATGAAGCCGGCCGCGCCCGTGAGCAAAATTGCCTGATCTGCCATCATGTTCCCAAATCGTCCGCCGCAGCCTCTTTAGCCGCCGCGTCGAGGGGGCGGCAATAGCTACCACGCCCTCAGATGACAGCTATTGCAAGATCGGCGCCAAGACCATACCAAAGCGGCCGAATTCGGCGCGGGGCGTCGGGTTACGCCAACTCTGAAGAAACTCCTGTTCAAACGCGGGCGAGATGCGCCGAATCCTGCTTTCTGCGGCCAAGATCATCGTTTCCGGGGCGCTGCTCTATCTGGCGCTGCGCAAGGTGAACCCGTCCGATCTGTTCTCGCGTTTCACCGTGAGCAGCCTGTACTGGATCGCCCTCGCGATCGCGGTGACGTTCCTCCAGATCTTCGTCGGCGTGCTGCGCTGGCGCGAGATCAGCGCGGAGTGCGGCGCGCCGCTCGAGCTCGAACGCGCCATGCGCTACAACGTGATCGGAACCTTCTTCAACCAGACCCTGCCCTCGGCGATCGGCGGCGATGCCGTCCGGCTCTGGCTCGTCGCCCGCGCTGGCGCCGGCTGGCGTGCAGCGACCTATTCGATCTTCGTCGATCGCGCGATCGGCCTGATCGCGCTCGCGATCGTCATCGTCGCCAGCCTGCCCTGGAGCTATCGCCTCATCAACGATGCGCAGGGGCGCTCGGCGCTGTTGCTGCTGGACTTTGCCGCGCTCGGGGCCGGCCTCGGCTTCCTGCTGCTCGGTGCATTGAACTGGCCGTGGCTGAAGCGCTGGTGGGCCACCCACCACATTCATGCCTGCGCGGTGATCGCCAACCGCGCCATCTTCAATCGTTCGCGCGGTCCGGCCGTCACGATCCTGTCGCTGCTCGTCCACGTGCTCACCGTCGTGATCGCATGGTGCGTGGTGCAATCGATCGCAGCGCCCGTCAGTTTCGGCGAGACCTTCCTGCTCATTCCGCCGGTGATGCTGATCACCATGATGCCGATTTCGATCGCCGGCTGGGGCGTGCGCGAAGCGACCATGGGCCTCGCCTTCGGCTTTGCGGGCCTTGCCGCCAATGAGGGCGTCAACATCTCGCTGCTGTACGGCGCCGTGTCGTTCATCGTCGGCGCATTCGGCGGACTGGTCTGGATCTTCAGCGCGGAGAAGGCTCAGCAGGGATCGGCCCCGATAGGGGTGCCGGAGTGAGCACGTTCGCTTCCGGACCCGCGACGACGATGGGGATGTTTCTGCTCGCCCTCCTGCCTGCCGCCCTGGCCGCCCTGCTCTCGGCCTGTATCACCTGGCGGAGCATGCCCCTGTTGCAACGTTATGCATTGGCTCGGCCAAACGCGCGCTCCTCGCATCGGATTCCGACGCCGCAGGGTGCCGGCATCGCCATTGTTGCCGCAACCCTGCTGGTCGCCTCGCTTTGGGCAACCTGGTTGAATGCCTCCGTTCCGCTGGTTTTGATCGCCGCCACGGTGGTGACTGCGCTGGTCGGCTTTGCCGATGATATCAAATCCCTTCCCGTCCTGGTTCGTCTCGTGCTGCAGGCCGCCGCCGTCGGAGCCGTCGTGTTCACGACATCAGATACGCTCCGGATCATCCCGGCGCTGCCGCTGGCGGTCGAGCGCGGCCTCATCCTGCTCGCCGGCGTGTGGTTCGTGAATCTCGTCAACTTCATGGACGGGCTCGATCTGATGACGGTCTCGGAGGTGGTCCCCATCACCGCCGCGCTCGCCCTGCTTGGATGGCTCGGCGACCTGCCGTTGCCGGCCGCGCTCGTCGCGGCGGCGCTGTGCGGCGCCATGGTCGGATTTGCACCGTTCAACCGACCCATCGCAAAGGTGTTTTTGGGCGATGTCGGCAGCCTGCCGATCGGGCTCCTCCTCGGTTGGTGCCTGCTCGGGCTTGCCTGGCATCAGCAGATCGCCGCGGCGCTGCTGCTGCCGGCTTACTATCTTGCCGATTCCACCGTCACGCTGTTCCGGCGCATCGCGCGGCGCGAGCCGTTCTGGTCGGCGCATCGCTCGCATTTCTATCAGCACGCCACCGACAATGGCTTCACGGTGTCCCGCGTGGTCGGCGAGGTGTTCGCGCTCAATCTCTTGCTTGCGCTGCTCGCGATTCTCACGATCCGCATCCCGTCGACCACGGTCACGACGCTGGCGCTGCTCGCGGGCGCCGTCGCGGTCAGCTTCGTGCTGCGCAGGTTTTCTCAGGTGCGGGCGACCTGACGCGGCTCACAGCTTATCGGGCCTCCCGAGGCGACAATGCCAGTCGCAATCCCTCGTCGAGCGACACCTCCGGCCGCCAGCCGGTCGCGATCGCCTTCGATAAGTTCAGTTCGAGCGAGCCGATCAGGCTGTCATGGGTGTCCTGGCGGCCGATCGCCCCGAGAACCGAGCCCAAAAGATCCTGCGGGACCGCAAACAGCCGTGGCCGCTTGCCCGCGGCCTTGGCCAGTCTCTCGATGAATTCGGGCGTCGAGACCTGCTCCTTGTCGGCGATCAGGAAGATATCGAAATTGCTCGCGGCATCGGGATAGGCGAGCCGGCGCACGATGAAGGACGAGAGGTTTTGCACGGCAAGGAAGGCGCGCTGATTGCGGATCGCGCCGAATGGAAGCGGCAATCCGAGATCGACCGCCCGGCTCAGCAGCGCAAAATTTCCCTTTGCACCGGCGCCGTAGACCAGCGGTGGCCTGATCACCGAAATCTTCATGTCGCTGTCGCGCGCCAGTGTCTTCAGACCTGCCTCGGCAGCCGCTTTGGACATGCCGTAGAGGCCGCGCGGGGTCAGGATGTGGTCCTCGCTGAACGGCGCGCCGCCCTCATTGCTGCGGCCGTGCACGAGCACGGTGCTGATGAAGATGAAATGGCCCACGCCGGCCGCTGCCGCCGATCGCGCCAGATGCAAAGTGCCGGCGATGTTGACGTTGCGATAGAGCTGGACCGCGTCCTCCTCGTGCTTGTGGTGAACGCGCGCAGCAAGGTGGACGACGGCATCGACACCGTCGAGCGCAGCCTGCCAGTTGGTTTCGGGACCGATCGAACCGATGACGACCTCGTCACCCAGTCCCCCGGGGCGGCGCACCGCGCGACGCGCCGACCAGCCCTGCTCCATCAGGGCAGGCGCGACGTGGCGGCCGACAAAGCCGCTGGCCCCCGTCACCAGTACAACCCGGTTTCGCCCGCTCATCGTTGCTCCGCCAGTTCCGGATTGCGCAACAATTCGTCGATCACGCCAGCATAGGCATCCATGGCCGTTACGCGATCGAATTTTGCGGCGGCCTTCACCGCCCGGTCCGCCATGGCCTTGGCGTCGGCGTCTGCCGCCGCGCGGATCGCATCCGCCAGCTCCTCGGGCTGGCCCGGCGCCACCACCCAGCCCAGCCCGTTCTCGACGACGGTCAATGCGGCCTCGGCCTCCGGCTCCGAAACCAGCACCACCGGACGGCCCACGGCCAGGAGATTATAGAACCGGCTCGGCACCGACACACCCGCGACGTTCTTCCGATAGGGGATGATCCAGACGTCGGCGGCGGCGAGAAACGCCTCGAGCTCGGCATCCTCGACGCGCGGCACGAACGAGATGTTCATCAGGTTCGATTCCGCCTGCAACTGCTTCAGCCGCTCGAAGCCGATCCCCCAGCCGGAGAGCAGGAAGTGGATGTCCCTCTCCTGCTGCAACATCCGCGCGGCCTCGAACACGATCTCCGGATCGTGCGTGAAACCGAGATTGCCCGACAGCCCGACGATGAAACGCGCCGGCACCGCGCGGCGGAAAGGGTTGTCCGCTTCGACCGGACGCAGCGCGGGAGCGAGCGTCGCCCAGTTCGGGATGAAGCGGATCTTTTTCGCGGTCATGCCGCGGTAGCGCAGCAGCGGTCCCTCGGCGTCGCGGCCGATGGTGATGACGGCACTGAGCGCGCGGAACATGAACGCGTTGGCGACATGGATCACCCGGGTCACGATCGAGCCGGGCTTCAAGAGACCCGCCATCACCAGCACGTCGGGAAACAGATCGTGCATGATCAGCGCCGAGCGCGCGCCCTTCAGCCTTGCGGCCGCCGCGACCGCATAAGGCAGCATGAACGGCGCCGTCACGGTGAGCACCACGTCGCGGCGCTTCAACACCTTCGTCAACGCGAAGAAGGTGCGCAGCGCAAACAGGATCTCGGCAAGTGCGCGCCGGACCAGCGCCGCCTTTCCGGTCATCCGGTTCTTGACGGCAATGACGCGCGGCTTGCCTGGTCCGATCTGCGAGGCCGGCAGCTCGCCCGGCGTACCGGACAGCACGACGACCTCATGGTCCACGGCAAGGCGGCACGCGATCTCCGCCATGATCGCCGCCGTGGTGCTGGGATCCGGCGGATAATGCTGGCTCGCGACGACGACCTTGCCTTGAGACTGCATGGTCAGGCCGCAGTCGACCCGAATTCCGGAACCGCGTCCTTCAGGATGGTCCTGATGGTGGCGCGATCGTCGCGTGCGATCGCCTGCTCCAGCGCGGAAATCCATTTGCGCAGGGTCTGCATGGGCGGCTCGTTGGGCCGCGCCGCCATGATGCCGGCAATGCCGATCTCGACCGTCGGCTCCTCGGACGCGAACAGGATCTCGTTCAGCCGCTCGCCGGGCCGCATGCCGCTGAACACGATCTCGATGTCGTGGCCGGGCTGCAGGCCGGACAGGCGAATCATGCGCTCGGCGAGATCGACGATCTTGACCGGCTGGCCCATGTTGAGCACGTAGACCGAGACGTTCGAGCGCTCGGCCCCGAGCGCGTGGGTCGCAGCCGTGATCACGAGGTCGCAAGCCTCGCGGATGGTCATGAAGTAGCGGACCATGTCGGGATGAGTGACCGTGACCGGACCGCCGGCATCGATCTGAGCCTTGAATTTCGGCACCACCGAGCCGTTCGAGGCGAGCACGTTGCCGAAGCGGACCGAGATCAGCCGCATCGGCGACTTGTCTCCGCCCTGTGAGCCCAGATCGTGATCGAGCGCCTGGCAGTACATTTCCGCAAAGCGCTTGGTCAGGCCGAGCATCGAGACCGGCTCGATCGCCTTGTCGGTCGATATCATCACCAGGGCCTCGGCGCCGGCGGCAAGGGCTGCGTCCGCCACGTTGATCGAGCCGAAGATGTTGGTCTTGACCCCTTCGCTCCAGTCGCGTTCCAGGATCGGCACGTGCTTGAGCGCGGCGGCATGGAACACGATGTCCGGCCTGAACTCGGCCATCACGCGCATAATGCGTTCGCGGTCGCGGATATCGGCGATCCGGCCTTCGATCGCCGCACCCGCGCCGTGCGCGGCCAGCGCTTCAGTAATGGCATAGAGCGCGGGCTCGGAATGCTCGACGATCAGCAGGCGCGCGGCGCCGAAGGCGACCACGCGCTCGCAGATCTCCGAGCCGATCGAGCCGCCGCCGCCAGTGACGATGACGGCCTTGCCCCGGATGAGAGCTTCCAGTCGCGCGTAGTCGATCTTCTCACTCGGCCGCAGCAACAGGTCTTCGACCGCAACGGCCGTAAGGCGCGGCGTATCACCGCTCTCGAGCGACGGCAGCCGGCTGACGATCAAACCGAGACGGCGCGCCCGCATCAGCACGGATTCGGGATGTGCCTCCGGCTCGAAGGCGGACGGCGTCATCACCACCCGCGCGATCGACTTGTTGCGCTTTGCGAAGTCGCCGATCACGTCCTCGAAGTCGTCGATCCCGCCGAGCACCGGCACGTTGCGGATGAGCTGTCCGAGATCGGCGCGTGACGGCGACAGCACGCCGACCGGCCAGACCCGCGTGATCGCCCCGCTCTCGATGCCGCGCAACAGCACCTCGGCATCCGCCGCGCGGCCGATCAGGAGCGTCGGCGAGGCATCCTCGATCCGGGCGTGGCGCCGCACGCGGGTATAGCGGAAATAGCGATAGGCAAACCGCAATGCGCTGAGAAAGGAGATCTCGAGGAACCAGTAGAGGACGATCGTCACCTTGCCGAGGAAGAAGGCACCGCGCACGTTGGGGGAGACGAAGATGTAGTCGAGGGCGAGTAGCGCGACGGTGAGCACCGTCGCGACGCGGATGATGTTGAGCGCATCCGGCAGAGAGATGAAGCGCCACTTCGTCGTGGTCAGGTTGAAGATGAAGAACACGACTACGCTGAAGGCGAGGAACCAGGGCAGGATCTGGAGCAGGAGCGGCAGACGGTCGAAAAACTCGTCGCCGCCATCGAAGCGCAGATAGAAGGCGGCAAACAGCGCCGCCGTGGTCGCCAGGAGGTCGTGGAGCGCGATCAGGAAATTGCGCAATGTGAGATGCGAAAGACGCGTCATCCGCCGACCGATGAAAATCCAGTTAGATACAACCTGACCGCGCTGATAGCCCATCTCGACAAGGCATTCCAGTACAAGACTAGCCGGTACAAGACTTTGCCAGCCGCGCTGGCGGCTCAGGAACCGGCCTCCCCCAACTTCGGCTCGGCTTGCCGCGCCCGGATCACCATGCCGCCGGCAACGCCGACGCCGATGACGTACATCCAGCCCTCATGGAAGTCGAACAGATGGGAATTGAAGAGCGACGTGAAGACGTTCTGCACCACGACCAGCAGGCCGATCCAGTTGGCAAGTCCGTCGCCGCGAAACAGCAGCAGATGCAGGATCCAGATCGCATAGAGGACGAGGATGCCGATGACGCCCCATTGCACGGCGACATTCAGCGTCTGGTTGTGTGGATTGCCGATCACCTCGGCGGAAGCCTGGTACTCGCCACTATGCGTTGCGACCTGCTCGAACAATCCGCGCGTCGAGCCGGTGCCGTGTCCCATGACCGGCGCCTCCGCGAAGAAGCCGAGGGATTTTCGCCAGAATTCGAGCCGTAGCCCGAGCGAGGTCGGCTCGCCCTTCTCCTTGTAGCGATAATAATCGCTGGCAAAGGTATCGGCGGTCCTGCGCAATTGCGGCGAGGCCTGCCAGGCGAGAGCAGCACCAGCCAGCAGCACGGCGGAGATGACCGCGATGCTGCGCCATTTCAAGTGCAGAAACGCGAACACCGCGAGCATGATCGGCACGGTGACGAGCGCGGTGCGCGACACCACGACGAATGCCAGGTTGACGAGGAAGCTCAGCGCGAGCGCGGTGAGGAGCCCCGCAAGCCAATATCGCCTGTCCCGCAAAAGGGTCACGACCGGATAGGCGAGCGCCACCGCACACAGCGTGAATTCCTGGCTCTGGTCGATGTAGTTCTTGACGAAAATACCGCGCTCGAGGTTTCCGGGCTTGATCGAGAGCGCGGGATTGAAGGCGACCAGCCAGGACATCACCGACAACAGCGCGCAGGAGACCAGGAAGGCGGTGCACACCCACCGTCCGCGCGAGGAGCGTTCGAAATGATAGAGCAGGACCGGCAGCACGAGTAGCTTGACGGTCGGGTTCACGGCGTAGAGCCGCGCGCCCCACGCCGCATCCGACCACAGCGTTCCGACCAGCGCGAGCAGGAACAGCGCGATCGGCGCCGCACAGACCGGCCGCTTCAGGGATTGCAGGAAATCCCTGACGTCGAGAAACGGCACCATGCAGACGAGCATGAGGGCATTGAAGATCGCGGCCAGCGAGGTCGACCACGGCAGCGAGGCCGCGGTCAGCACCGCGAACAGGTCCACGCATTCGATCCACGCGACGGGGCTGCGCAAGCGGCGGAGCATCATCGCACCGGTGGTTTCCCGCGCCAGCGCCGTCACGTCGTCCCTCCCCGCGCCCGGTTGACGAGTGCCGTCGTGCTGAACCCCCTGAGGATGTCGACCAGCACCACGGTTCCGCCCGCGGCTTCGACGACATCGTAACCAACCACCTGTTCGCGCGTGTAGTCGCCGCCTTTCACCAGCACGCTCGGCCTGATCTCCGTGATCAGATCGATCGGCGTATCCTCTTCGAAGATGACGACGAGGTCGACGGCTTCGAGCGCGGCCAGCACCTCGGCTCGCGCGCGCTCGTTCTGCACCGGCCGGTCCTCACCCTTCAGCCGCCGTACCGAGGCATCGCTGTTGAGGCCGACGACGAGACGGTCGCAGGCGGCGCGCGCCGCGGTCAACACCTTGACGTGGCCGGGATGCAGGATGTCGAAGCAGCCATTGGTGAAGCCGACGCGCAGGCCCTGCCTGCGCCAGTCCGCAAGCTGCGCGGCAAGCGCGCTAGGGGCGAGCACGATCTTCTCCTCGGCTGCGAGATAGGCATGCGGCAGGATCTTTCGCCGCAACTCGGCCGCGCTCACGTTCGCGGTGCCCTGCTTGCCGACCGCGACCGCAGCGGCGGCGCTGGCCATGCGCAGCGACGTATCCCAATCGGCGCCGGCCGCGAGCGTCGCGGAAAGCGCGGCGGCAACAGTGTCCCCGGCGCCCGAGACGTCGCGCACCTTCACCGGATAGGCCGGCACGTGGACCGCCTCGCCCTCGCGCGACACCAAGGTCATGCCGTGCTCGCTTTGCGTCACCAGGATCGCCTCGCAATCGGCAAGCCGCATCACGTCCTGCGCGGCCTCGGTGATGCTCTCGACCGAGTCGGCGCGGCTGCGGGTCGCCTCGGCAAACTCCTTGCGGTTGGGCGTGAGCAGGCTGGCGCCGCGATAGATCGCCCAGTTGAGGCTCTTGGGATCGACGATCACGCGCTTGCCGAGCTTGCGCGCGGCGTCGATCACGTTGCGGATCACGCGCGCGGTCAGGACGCCCTTGGCGTAATCGGAGAGCAGCACGATGTCGGCACGGGGAAGCTGCGGCAGGATCGCCTCGATCAGCTTCAGCTCGATCTCGGGGGAGGCCGGCGTCGCCTGCTCCCAGTCGGCGCGCAGCATGTGGGTGGAAAAATGTTCGGAGACGAAGCGCACTTTTCGCGTGGTCGGGCGCGAGGGATCGCTGACCAGCACGCTTTCGATACCGGCGATCTCTGCCAGCGCGCGCCTGAGCCGTGCCCCCGCATCGTCCTCGCCGACGAGCGCGACGAAGATGCAGCGCGCGCCGAGGGAGGCGATGTTGCGCGCCACGTTGCCGGCGCCGCCGATATGGGTCTCGCTGCGCTGCGCGGCGATCACCGGCGCCGGCGCCTCCGGCGAAATTCGCGACACCTCGCCATAGACGAACTCGTCGAGCATGAGGTCGCCGATGCACAGCACGGTGCGCCCCGTGATGGCCTGGGCGAGCGTATCGAAATCGAAGACGGGCGTTTGCATGGTCCTCGACGCCTCAGCGGAAACGGTCGGGTCGGTCAAGGTAGCCCCTGACATAGGCCGTCACCGCATCTTCGAGCGCCGTGAAGCCGCCGTTATAGCCGGCGCGGCACAGGCGATCGACCTCGCTCTGGGTGAAATACTGGTAGCTGCCGCGGATCGCCTCGGGCATGTCGACATAGTCGATGTGGGGGTTGGAGCCGAGCGCCGCGTAGGCCGCAAGCATCATGTCCTTGAAGCTGCGCGCTTTGCCCGTTCCGACGTTGAACAGCCCGGAGACCGAGGGCGTTGCAAGGAGCCACATGATGACCCGCACGACGTCATCGACATAGATGAAATCGCGACGCTGGTCGCCGTCGGCGATGCCCTCGCGATGCGACTTGAACAATTGCACGACGCGGCCGGCCCTGATGTCGTCGAAGCGCTTCGCCAGCACGCTCATCATCGTGCCCTTGTGGTACTCGTTCGGGCCGAACACGTTGAAGAACTTCAGCCCCGCCCATTGCGGCGGCAGCTTGTCGCCACGCGCGACGCGCTCGGCAACCGTGAGATCGAACAGATGCTTGCTCCAGCCGTAGAGATTCATCGGCCGCAACGTCTTCAGCGCGGCGAGCGAGGCGTCGTCGCCAAAACCCTCCGCACCGTCGCCATAAGTGGCGGCTGATGAGGCATAGATGAACGGCACGGCATTCGCCGTGCACCACTCCAGAAGGCGCATCGAGAGGCGAAAATTGGTCTCGACCACGAGATCGCCATCGGTCGCGGTGGTCTCGGAAATGGCCCCGAGGTGAATCACGGCATCGAGCTTGCGCCCCTGCAGCCAGTCGATCAGCTCGGCCGGCGGCACGATGTCGGCGAGCTGCCGCTTGGCGAGATTACGCCATTTGCCCTCGTGGCCGAGGTGGTCGCAGACCACCACATCGCTACGGCCGGCATCATTGAGCGCCGCCACGACATTCGACCCGATAAAACCGGCCCCGCCGGTCACCAGCAACATTCCACCGTCCCCGCCCGATTTGCCAAATTCAGCGCCCAAGAAACTGCTCAAGAAACTGCTCAAGAAACTGCCCAAGAACCCGCCGCAAGCCCTGCCGTAGCGCATGATCCGCCAAAGTGTAAGCGGTTTTGGGATCCGAGCTATCCCGCCTTGTCCTGCCTGTGCAGAGCGGCTACCGAACGGACCCTGTCGAGATCGTTTGGACGCCTATTAACAAATGAACAAAGATTCGCGATTTAGTGGATTTGAGGATCCGGCGGACACGCGCCCGATCCTGATCATCCCCTATATGTGGATCGGCGATTTTGTTCGGAACCACACCGTGGTGCGGGTCCTGAAGGAGCGCTGGCCGAATCGGCCGGTCGACCTCCTGACCACCCCGCTCTGCGCTCCGCTGGTCGATTACATGCCCGGTGTCCGCCAGGGGATCGTCTGGGACCTGCCGCGCAGCCGGCTCGCCGTGAACAGGCAATTCGGCCTCGCAAAGCTGCTGCGCGAGCGGAACTATGGCACTGCCCTGGTGCTGCCCCGCACGTGGAAGGCGGCCATCGCGCCGGCGCTGGCCGGCATTCCCGAGCGGGTTGGCTTCGTCGGCGAGTTCCGTTTCGGCCTGATCAACCGCTGGCGTTGGGGCGAGAAGCAGCTGCCCCGCTTCATCGACAAGAACGCCTCGCTCGCCCAGCCCGACGGTGCGCCGCTGCCGCCAGAATGGCCGGTGCCGCAGTTGCGGGTCCCGCCCGAGGAGATCGCACGCTGGCGCCAGGCGAACGGCCTGACCGGGGTCACCGCGGTCGCGTTGGGCCCGGGATCCGTCGGCGCCTCCAAGCGCTGGACCTACTATCCGGAAGCTGCCCGCCAGTTCGTGGAAAAGGGCCTCGATGTCTGGGTGGTCGGCGGCCCCGGCGAGAAGGCCATGGCCCAGGAGATCGTCGCGACCGGAGGGCCGCGCGTGCGCGACCTGACCGGCACCGACCTGCGCAACGGGGTGCTCGCGATGGCGGCGGCCGGCGTAGCCATCTCCAACGATTCCGGGCTCATGCACATCGCGGCGGCGCTGGGCACGCCGACGATGGGCATCTTCGGCCCAACCAGCCCCTACCTCTGGGCGCCGCTCAACGGCCTTGCCGCCACCGTCGTGCAGAACAAGTCGGTCCTCTCCTGCCAGCCCTGCCAGAGCACGGTCTGCCGGATGAACGACCACCGCTGCATGCGCGACATCGCCGCCTCTGAGGTCGTCGCCATCGCAGAGCGCGTGCTCAGCGAAAGCGGCGCGCGGGCGATGACGTGAAGCGCGCCAGAGCATGATGAAACGAAACTAGGTCTGGTTGCATCCGCAAAGTCGGTGCGCTCCCTCTCCCGCTTGCGGGGGAGGGCTGGGGTGGGGGTGTCTCCACAATGAGCATTCCCGATGTTGAGAGAGGCCCCACCCGACGCTTCGCCACAGCCGAGGCTCTGCCTCGGCGTTTCTTAGAAGAACGGCCGCCGAAGGCCGCCTATGCCCCCCGCAAACGGGAGAGGTTGAGCGATCCCGCGGCCCGATCGATTCAACCCAAAGCCATTCCGTTCTAGCGGCCCAACGCCTCTCCTCAGATCCTCCCAGCGAGGACGCGCTTAACCGGCAAGGCTGCGGACTTCCCTGCCGACCGCCGACGCGGAATGAAGAAGCTGTTGACGAGAATCGGATCGGTATCTCCGAGCGTTGTCCGCTCCTGGACGAGAAGGCTCATGACCGAGCGCATCTTCATGATCTCCTGCGCGACGAAGGCGCAGCTCTCATCCCGATTGATCTGGTCACGCATGATGGCCTCAGCCTCGAGCATGCTCACGCGTAGCGCCCTGATAAGTCGTCGAATTTCGTTGATGCGGTTGTCCATGGCCATCTCCACTCAGGGATGGCACGATAAGAACAAATCATGAACAATGTGTCAAGGACGTCGAAGAAACAACAAAGCCCGCGGCCGGTGACGGCGCGGGCTCGATCATTGCTGCGATAATGCCTGTTTACAACTGATTTGCCCGACGCGTCAAGCTGATTTCGTAAAATCCGTAGCTCAACGTCCGCAGTCAACGCGTCGCCCCAGCCGTCATCGGCTACTTTGCATGGGGTTGTTTTCGAGGTTTTCGTCTGGGCCCGAAAGCCCCGGTTCAGAGCAGCGGACGATAGACGTTCCCGATCCGCGCCGCTTCGGCGTCCAGGCTGAACTTCGCGAGCACCCGCGCCCTCCCGCGCTGCCCCATAGCCTCCGCTGATGCGGGATCGCGCATCAACGGCTCGAGCGCGGCGACCAGGGCGTCCGCATCGCCCGGCGGCATCAAGACGCCGGTGACGCCGTCCTCGACCACGAGCTCGGCTGCGCCCGCGCGTGACGCAGCAAGCGCGCCGCCCGCCGCCATCGCCTCGATCAGCGTCAGGCCAAAGCCCTCGTTGCGCGAGGTGAAGGCGTAGATCGTCAGCCGCTGATACCAGCGCTGTACCTGTTCGATCGGCAGCTCGCCGGTGATGACGATCCGCGCCTGCAGGCCGGCGGTTTCGATCCGCTTCTTCAGATCATTCGCGAACGGCATCTGCTCCGGCGTGATCGCACCGACGATGACGGCGGTGAAATCCGGATAGCGCGGCAACAGGCGGCACATCGCGTCGACGAAGACGTCGCTGCCCTTCTGGGCACGGACGCGGCCGAAGCAGCCGATCGCGTAGCGGCCTGGCAGCGCGGCTTCCGCAAATGCCGCGGCGCGATCGTGCGGCGGCGCATAGACATCGGTGTCGACGCCGTGCGGAATCACCGTCGCCTTCACTTTCAGGAACGACGCCGAGATGTCGCTCGTCGCGATGATCGCGTCCATCTGCCGGATCAGCCAGCGCGTGATCCAGCTGTGATGCCGCTGCGCAGCCGATGTGAACACCAGCTTCAACGGCCAGCCGAGCGCGCGCAGGAGCACGCCCGCGATCATCTCGTTGTTGCGCCGCGCGTGCCAGATCAGCGGCGCGCGCCGCCGCCATAGTTTCAGGAAACCCGCAACGTCGAGCCGCTCGATCCCCTCTGGCGCGTCGGAGCCGAACCAGGCGGCGCGAAACAGCTTCGCCAGGCGCGGCGCGACCATCCGGTTGGTCGCGGTCACGCCGGAATAGCGCCTGTGCAGGTTTGGCACGATCAGTTCGAGATCGCCCGGGAAATTGGCCACGTCACGCTCCGTTTCGTGAGGCTCCTATACGCAACATTAAGCATAGTGACCAGTTAAGCCGCGCCGATACCCCCTCTTCACCACGCAGACGTTAGCATCGCCGGATGATCGGAAGACGGGTGAGATCATGACTGTGCTTGTCACCGGCGGTGCCGGCTATATCGGGAGTCACACGGTTCTGGCACTGGCGGAAGCCGGCGAGGACGTCGTCGTGATCGACGATCTCTCCACCGGCTTCTCCGCCTGCTTGCCGGAAGGCGTCCCGCTGTTCATCGGCGATGCCGGCGATGAGAACCTCGTCGAGGGCGTAATCGCCCAGCACAACATCGAAAGCATCATCCATTTTGCAGGCTCGGTCGTGGTGCCGCAGTCGATGCGCGATCCGCTCGGCTACTACCGCAACAACTTCATGACCGCGCGCAACCTGCTCAACGTCGCAGTCAAGCGCGGCATCAGCCGCTTCATCTTCTCCTCCACCGCTGCCGTCTACGGCAATCCCGACCAGGTCCCCGTGCCCGAGCATGCGCCGACGCGGCCGCTCTCGCCTTACGGCTCCTCGAAGCTGATGACCGAGATCATGCTGCACGACGTCGCCTCGGCCTACGGCATGCAATATGTCGTGCTGCGCTATTTCAACGTGGCCGGCGCCGATCCGCAGGCGCGAATCGGGCTCGCCACCGTCGGCGCCACGCATCTGCTCAAGATCGCGGTCGAGGCCGCGACCGGCCAGCGCGCCAAGATCGACGTGTTCGGCACCGACTATCAGACGCCGGACGGAAGCTGCATCCGCGACTTCATCCACGTCACCGACCTGTCGCAGGCGCATCACTCGGCATTGACTTACCTGCGCCGCGGCGGCGCCTCGACGACGCTGAACTGCGGTTATGGCCGCGGTTACTCCGTGCTCGAGACCATCGATGCCGTGCGCCGGGTTTCGGGGCGCAGCTTTGCGGTCCAGTACGCGCCGCGCCGGCCCGGCGACATCATGACCATGGTCGCCGACACCAGCCGCATCCGCAGCGTGCTGGACTGGCAGCCGCAATACGAGAATCTCGAGACGATTGCGGCCCATGCGCTGGCCTGGGAGGAACAACTGTTCCGCGAGCGCCACGGCGACATTCGCCAGGCGGTCTCGGCCTAGAATCGCCGGCTTTGCAAGACCTTAATTGGGCTTGAAAAACCCCGTCTGAGCGGGCACAGAGGCCATTCGATCCCTGACGCGCGGGCAGGTTTGTCCCTAGCCGTCAATGGACTACGGATGGCCCAGTTTCCAAAGAAAATCACCGACGATCCCTATGCGGCAGCGGTCCTGATTCGCCGCCTCGTCACGGAACAGGGGATCACCTATTGGCGCCGCTACCTCGTCGCCTTCGCGCTGATGGCGGTCGCCGCCGGCGCAACGGCGGCTGCGACCTACGTTCTCGGCCAGGTCATCAACCAGGCCTATGTCGACAAGAACGTTCCCGGCATCGCGATGCTGTCCGGCGTGACGGTGGTTCTCTTGTTCATCAAGGGTGTGGCGACCTACGGCCACATGGTGATCCTGACCAAGATCAGCAACGCCATCCTCGCCACCAACCAGCGGCAACTCTTCGCCAAGCTGATGCGCGAAAGCATCGGCTTCTTCTCCGAGCGGCACTCCTCGGAATTCCTGGCGCGGCTGACCGCGGGCGCCAAATCCATCACCGACGTCCTCAACATGCTGGTCAACGCCGTCGGGCGTGACCTGTTGATGCTGCTCGCCATGATCGGCGTGATGGTGTGGCAGGATCCGCTGATGTCGTTCATCGGCCTCGTCGCGGTGCCGCCGGCGATGCTGGTGCTGCGCAAGCTGGTCAAGCGCATCAAGGGCCTCGCCTACAACCAGTTCACCGGCACCGCCGACATTCTGGAGACCATGCAGGAATCGCTGCAAGGCATCCGCACGGTCAAGGCGTTCACGCTGGAAGATGCGATGCAGAGCCGCATCGACGAGAACATCGCCGTCGTCGAGCGCAACGCCAACAAGATGGCGCGCGTCGCCAACCGCTCCAACCCGCTGATGGAGATGCTTGGCGGCTTCGCGGTCGCCGGCTGCCTGCTCTATGGCGGCTACAGCGTGGTCGCACTCGGCGCCACCCCGGGTCAGTTTTTCTCGTTCATGACCGCGTTCCTGATGGCAACCGAGCCGGCCAAGCGGCTGGCGCGGCTCAACATCGACCTCAACAGCCAGCTCGTCGGCGCGCGCATGCTGCTCGAAGTCGTCGACAGGCCGGCGAGCGAGCAATCCGATGACGACAAGCCGGCGCTGAAACTGTCGGATGCGCGGATCGAGCTCAACGACGTCAGCTTCGCCTATCGCGCGGGCGAGACCGTGCTCGACCGCATGAGCTTCACGGCCGAGCCCGGCAAGGTCACCGCGCTGGTCGGCCCCTCCGGCGGCGGCAAGTCGACCGTGCTGGCGCTGCTGCTGCGTTTTTACGAGGTGACGCAGGGCGACATCCTGATCGACGGCCAGTCGATCTCGTCGGTGTCGCGCAAATCGCTGCGCGCCCAGACCGCCTATGTCGGCCAGGACGTCTATCTGTTCCGCGACACCATCCGCAACAACATCGCCTTCGGCAGGTTTGGTGCCACCGAAAACGAGATCATCGATGCCGCCAAGGCGGCCTGCGCCCATGACTTCATCATGAGCTTCCCGCTCGGCTACGACACGCCGGTCGGCGAGCACGGCACGCAGCTCTCCGGCGGCCAGCGCCAGCGCATCGCAGTGGCGCGCGCACTGCTCAAGAACGCACCGATCATCCTTCTCGACGAGGCCACTGCCGCGCTCGATTCCGAATCCGAGAAGCAGGTGCAGGAGGCGATCGAGCATCTCTGCCGGAACCGCACCACCATCGTGATTGCGCATCGTCTGCACACCATCATGCACGCGGACGCGATCCTGGTGGTCGAGGGTGGCAAGATCGTCGAGCGCGGACGGCATGACGAGCTCTTGCGCCGCCCCGGCCGCTACGCCTCGTTCTTCCGCCTCCAACACCACGACACCAGCCCCGTCGCGCTGGCGCCGGTCAGCGCCACCGCTTAGGAATTTATCACCCAAGAGCAGCGAGACCGCTTCATGAACGCCGCCTCCTACGTCATCCCGCTTCCGCCTCAGGCTTCGCTTCCCGTCGTCGGCGAGACCGGCCGTTATCCGGTGCGCCGCATCTGGTGCGTCGGCCGCAACTATCTCGAACACATCCGCGAGATGGGCAATGACGAGCGCGCCCCGCCGTTCTTCTTCGCCAAGCACGCCGACATGCTGGTGCCCGATGGCGCCACCATCCCCTATCCGCCGCTGACGAAGGACCTGCATCACGAGGTCGAGCTGATCGTCGCGATGAAGAGCGGCGGCCTCAACATCCCCGCCGAGAAGGCGCTCGACCATGTCTACGGCTATGCCGTCGGCATCGACCTGACCCGCCGCGACCTCCAGATCGCCTCGCGCAAGAAGGAGCGTCCCTGGGAGATCGGCAAGTCGTTCGACGGTTCAGCGCCCTGCTCCGCCGTGCAGCCGGCATCCAAGATCGGCCACCCGTCGAAGGGCAAGATCTGGCTCACCGTCAACGGCAAGGAAGCCCAGAAGGGCGACCTCACCGAGCTGATCTGGAACGTGCCGGAGATCATCTGGCAGCTCTCGCAGCAGGTGAAGCTCGCTGCCGGCGACATCATCCTGACCGGCACGCCCGCCGGCGTGTCGCAGCTCCAGCCCGGCGACAAGCTCGAATGCGGCGTCGACGGCGTCGGCACGCTGAAGGTGTCGATCGGCCAGCCGGAGTAACAAGCTCCACTCGTAGGGCGGATTAGCGAAGCGTAATCCGCCACAATGGAAGCGCGACTATCCGGAACGTCAATTGTGGCTCGAATGGTGGATTACGCTTCGCTAATCCACCCTACACACTCAAAATCAGAGCCCCGGAGCGCGCTCCGGGGCTTTTGTTTTGCGGCAAGCCTCGGTTTTGCTAAACAAGCCGCTCGGCGATCACCGAAGAAGGAAGGGCATCTCTCATGGCAAACACGACGGCCGAGCTTGAAGCGCTCCTCATGCAGCGTTCGCTCACCGATCCCGAGCTCGTCGCGGCATCGGAAGCGGCTCCGGACTTCCGGATCCTGCCGGATGCCACGGTGATCAAGATCGGCGGACAGAGCGTCATCGATCGCGGCCGCGCCGCGGTTTATCCGCTGGTCGATGAGATCGTCGCCGCGCGCAAGGCCCATAAGCTCCTGATCGGGACCGGCGCCGGCACCCGCGCGCGGCATCTCTATTCGATCGCGGCGGGGCTTCGCCTGCCGGCCGGCGTGCTCTCGCAGCTCGGCGCCTCCGTTGCCGACCAGAACGCCGCGATGCTGGGGCAGCTTCTTGCCAAGCACGGCATCTCCGCGGTCAGCAGCGCCGGGCTCTCGTCCGTGCCACTGTTCCTCGCCGAGGTGAACGCGGTCATTTTCAGCGGCATGCCGCCCTATAGCCTGTGGATGCGTCCCGCGGCCGAGGGCGTGATTCCGCCCTACCGCACCGACGCCGGGTGCTTCCTCGTGGCGGAGCAGTTCGGCTGCAAGGCGATGATCTATGTGAAGGACGAGGACGGCCTCTACACCGCGAACCCGAAGACGGCGAAGAATGCTACCTTCATCCCAAAGATCTCGGTGGCCGAGATGAAGGCCAAGGGGCTGCAGGACTCGATCCTCGAATTCCCGGTGCTCGATCTCCTCACCTCGGCGCGCCACGTCCGCGAGGTGCAGATCGTCAATGGGCTCGTTCCCGGCAATCTGACCCGCGCACTCGCGGGCGAGCATGTCGGCACCATCATCACTGCGAGCTGAAGAGAATAGCGCCATGGCTGTCACCAACCAGATCAAGCACGTCGCCTCGCCGCTCGCGCGCCAGACCCTGCTCGACGGCGATCTCACCCGCCCCGTCGCAGGCAGCCGCCCGATCAAGCTGTTGCCCTGGGTGCAGGTCATCAAGATCGGTGGCCGCCTGATGGATCGCGGTCATGAGGCGATCCTCCCGCTCGTCGACGAACTGCGGTCGCTGCTGCCTGAGCATCGCCTGCTGATCCTGACCGGCGCCGGCGTCCGCGCCCGCCATCTCTACAGCGTCGGCCTCGACCTCGGGCTCCCCGTCGGGTCGCTCGCGCCGCTCGCCGCAAGCGAGGCCGGCCAGAACGGCCATATCCTTGCAAGCCTGCTCGCTCCGGAGGGAGTGTCCTACATCGAGCACGGCACCATCGCGAGCCAGCTCGCGATCCACCTCTCCGCGGCTCGCGCGGTCGTCGGCAGCGCGTTTCCGCCTTATCACCATCATGAATTCCCGACCTCGCGCATCCCGCTGCATCGGGCCGACACCGGCGCCTTCCTGCTCGCCGACGCACTAGGGGCCGCAGGTCTCACGATCGTCGAGGATGTCGATGGCGTCTACAGCACCGACCCGAATGGCGCTGACGGGACGCAAGCACAGTTGCTGCGCGAGACCAACGTCGCCGACCTTGCGAAGCTCAAGGGTACGCTGCCGTTCGATCCCGCGCTGCTCGAGGTGATGGCGAACGCGCGGCACATCGCGCGCGTGCTGGTCGTGAACGGCCTCGTTCCTGGCCGGCTCACCGCGGCGCTGCGCGGCCAGCACGTCGGGTCAATCATTCAGACCGGTGCTCGCCCGGCCTGAAGATTCGATCTACCAGGCCTTCACCGGTCGATTGGCATGGCTCACCTGCGGGACACCGCGGTTGAGCGACATGTGAGAATGCACACACAGCCAGCCATCGGCATTCCCTGAGAACACCATGGTGGCACGTCCCGGCCGCGCAAACGGGCTGCCATCGGGATGGTAGCCCGTGCTCGTCCATGGCGCGATCACGGTCGCCATCGTGCCATCGGCGGACGTCAGGATCGCGGTTTGCTCGAGGACAAAGCGGAAGTCCGTCGTCTTAGGCCAGACGTTGTCCCATTGCGTCGCGACCCATTGATCGAGACCAGGGATGACGTCGTTGTGCGTGCCGAAGGCGAGCACGTCCGGGTGAAAGAGCGGCCTCGCCGAGGCGTAGTCAACCTCGCGGACATAGCCCGCGAAGGTTTCCAGCCACTGGCGGAAGAATTGCTGTGTCTCGGCGTCGGCGGCCGGCAACGAGGCCATTGCCTACTCCCAATTCGACGCGACTGCGGCGATCACCGCAGCGCCGACACCACGATCAGGCCGAGGATCAGCGCCGTCAGCGAATATTTCAGCGTGTAGTAGACGTTGCGGTTCCACTCCTTGACCTTGCGGCTCGCAAGGTGGATCTCGTAGAGCTTGCCGAACACCTTGTTGAGCACGCCGACGCTTTCGCCATCGACGTTCTGGGTCGCCGACGCCTTGACGATGTGATGGCTGACCCAGCGATTCATCGCCGTCATGAAGCCAAACTTCATCGGGCGCTCGACGTCGCAGAACAGAATGATGCGGTTGACGTCCGTCCCGTTCTCGGCGCTGTGGATGAAGGTCTCGTCGAACATGAAGGCTTCACCGTCGCGCCAGACGCATTCGACGCCGTCGACGAGAATCCGGCACTTGTTCGAGTTCGGCGTGACGAGGCCGAGGTGATAGCGCAGCGACCCAGCGAAAGGATCGCGGTGCGCGCCGAGCTTGCCGCCCGGCGGCAGCATCGCGAACATCGCGCCGTGCACCGACGGAATCGAGTTCAGAAGCTCCACCGTCTTCGGGCACAGCGTGCGCGCCGAGGGCAGGAAGTCGTTGTACCATTTCAGGTAAAAGCGCTTCCAGCCACTCTTGAAGAACGAATAGAAACCCCAGTCGTTGTTCTTGGCCGCAGCGCGGATGAAGCCTTCATCGAACAGGCGCACCGCCTCATCGCGGATCGTCTCCCAATTCTCGCTGAGCGGCTTCAACTCGGGAAATTGGTCGACCGAGATCACCGGCTTGTTCGGCACCGCCGAGCCGGCATACATCAACACATTGTAAGGTGCGAGATAGGTCGAATGATCGCCGAGCTGGCGCGCAAAGCGCAGCCGCTGCTTACCCCGGAAGTGGACGTAAATCGTTGATGCCGCAAGCACATAAAGAATGACAAGTTGCGGCGCAAAGAGCTGTTTCAGCATTTCCCCGATCCCAAGTGACCCAGCCGAGTCTCGTGTAGCCCGGCCCCGCGCCAGCGACAAGGCGCCGCAGACGGGTTCCGTCGTTCTCGACACAGACAGTTGAGACAGTTTGGGATGCGATCAGGCCCGCGCGAGCGCCTGCAGTCCCTTGAAGGTCAGGCGCTTGGGGTCCCTGACGCCTTCGAGGTAGAGCCGACGGATGAAGGTGGTGACCGCGTCGCGGTCACAATCGGTCAGCGCGACAACGGCGTCGACCGCGATCTTCTGGGCTTCCATTGGGCCACCCTTAGTTAGCGAGCACCCCGGCCGAGAGAGCCTAGGACGTGCCGGTTAATCCGGCGTTAACCGTTTGGGCAGCATGGCCGATTCATCTCCGGCCTCGAATACGCAAAACAACGCATGGCGCGGTGCCGGCCGCATTCAGCTCGCGGCGATATCGAGGACGGCCTGGGCAAAGGCCTGCGGGGCTTCCTGCGGCAGGTTGTGCCCGATGCCGCCAGTGATCGTCCGATGCTCGTATTTGCCGGAAAACATCTTCGCGTAGGCGGAGGGCTCCGGGTGCGGTGCCCCATTGGCATCGCCCTCCATGGTGATGGTCGGCACGGTGATCACCGGCAGGCCCGCCAGCCGTTGCTCGACCTCGGCATACTTTGCTTCGCCCTCGGCCAGCCCGAGCCGCCAGCGATAATTATGGATCGCGATGTCGACATGATCGGGATTGTCGAGCGAGGCCGCGCTGCGGTCGAAGGTGGCGTCGTCGAAATGCCATTTGGGCGAGGCGAGCTTCCAGATCAGCTTGGCGAAATCATGCGTGTTCTTGGCGTAGCCCTCGCGGCCGCGCTCGGTGGCGAAATAGAACTGATACCACCATTGCAGCTCGGCGCTCGGTGGCAGCGGCATTTTCCCCGCCGCCTGGCTGGAAATCAGATAGCCGCTCACCGAGACCATGGCCTTGACGCGCTCCGGCCAGAGCGCCGCGATGATGTTGGCGGTCCGCCCGCCCCAATCATAGCCGGCGAGCGTCGCCTGCTTGATGTTGAGCGCATCCATCAGAGCGACGGTGTCGGCAGCGAGCGCTGCGGGCTCGCCGTTGCGCATCGTCTCGGCCGACAGGAAGCGCGTCGTGCCGTAGCCGCGCAGATGCGGCACGATGACGCGAAAACCGGCCTTCGCCAGCGTAGGCGCGACATCGACGAAGCTGTGGATGTCATAGGGCCAGCCATGCAGCAGGATCACCACGGAACCGTCGGCCGGACCGGCCTCGGCGTATCCGATGTTGAGGACGCCGGCATTGATCTGCTTGATCGTGGCAAAGGACGTGCTCGTACCTGGCTTTATCGCGGGCGCAGTCGAGGGGCTCACCTTGCCGGACTGCGCGGAGGCGGCGCTGCCGAGAACGAATGGTGCGGCGACGCCGATCGCGGCGGTGGTCAGGAAACGACGACGATCTCTGTTTACCACTTTTGACATCTTCATCTCCTGCATCTGGAAAGGCGCAATGCGGCCGACGAGCCGCTGTATCACGACGGAGGTAGGCGCAATCGAGACGGCGGCGAGTGGCCGGTCTGCGATAAACACTCTTCGCGCGGCGAACGAGTCACAATTCAGCGAGTGTCGATAGCCTTCTTGAGGACCGCAAACTGCTTCTTCAACCGCGGTACGGCAAAATCCGTGAAGGCTCGCACTTTCGGCACAGAGAGTCGGCCCTGCGGCGAAATCAGGTGGACGGGCATTTCGGGATCCTCATCGCTCGCAAGCACGATGTCGAGCTCCCCGCGATGCACCTGCTCGGCGACTTGATAGGAATACATCCGCGCGACGCCGCGCCCGGCTACGGCGGAAGCGACCGCCGCATAGGTGCTGTTGATCACGAGGCGCGGCGCGAACTGAACGGTTCGCGGCACCATGGAGCCGGGCTCCGGCGCAAACGTCCAGGAATTCGGCAGATGAGCCATGGCGACGATCTGATGCTTGGCGAGATCGCCGGGCTCCACGATGCGTGGATGCTGGTTGAGATATCGCGGAGCAGCCACCACGACACGGCGGACGTCACCGAGCTTCATCGCCACCATCGCGGAGTCCGAGAGAGGACCGATGCGGAGCGCCACGTCGACGCCCTCTTCGATCAGATTGACCGCCCTGTCGAACAGCAAGAGCTTGGCCGACACCGTCGGGTAGGCATCCAGAAACGTGTCGAGGATCGGCCGCAGCACCATCTCGCCGGAGACCACAGGCGCAGTGATCGCAAGCGTGCCGCGCGGCGCGGCACGCGGCCCCGCCGCGATATCGTCGGCCTCCTCCAGCTCGGTCAGCACGCGGCGGCAGATCGCCACGTAACGCTCGCCCTCCTCGCTGAGCTTGATCGACCGCGTCGTACGGTGCAGGAGCTCGGCGCCGATCCGCTCCTCCAGGAAGGCGATGGCCCGGCTCACTGCGGCCGGCGAGCGGCCGAGTTTGCGGCCAGCAGCAGCAAGGCTGCCTTCGTCCACCGCAAGGACGAACACCTTCATCGCGTCGAGACGATCCATGCGCTTTCCGTTACCTCACAAAGTCCGACTGCAAGCTAGGCGCTCACGCGCGGCGCGACAACCGCCGCAAGGACTGATCCGCCATTCGATCGCGCCGCGAAAGAGTGTCTGCCGGACAGTGCGTATTCGCAACCAAGCTGCCGCGGCGTACTTCAGTGTCCAGGCCAGTCGCAGCTCCGCAGCCGACCGGCATCCTTTCAACATCAGGAGCCCATCATGGGTATCGAGCAGAAAGTCGCCATTATTACCGGTGCATCGCAGGGTATCGGCGCCGCCCTCGTCCAAGCCTACCGCGACCGCAATTATCGGGTCGTCGCAACGGCCCGCAGCATCAAGCCGTCGAGCGACGACGAAGTCCTCGCCGTTCCCGGCGACATTGCCGACTGGAACACCGCTGAGCGCGTGGTGTCTCAGGCCGTCGCCCGGTTCGGCCGTGTCGACACGCTGGTCAACAATGCCGGCATCTTCCTCGCCAAGCCGTTCACGCAGTACACCGCCGAGGACTACGCGGCGGTGATGGGCATCAACGTCGCGGGCTTCTTCCGCATCACACAGCTCGCTATCGCCGAGATGGAAAAGCAGGGCTCGGGCCACGTCGTCCAGATCACGACCAGCCTGGTCGATCAGGCCAATTCGAACGTGCCATCAGTGCTGGCATCGTTAAGCAAGGGCGGGCTCGCGGCCGCGACAAAGTCGCTGGCGATCGAATACGCCAAGCGTGGCATTCGCGTAAACGCGGTTTCGCCCGGCATCATCAAGACGCCGATGCATTCCGTCGAGACACATGCCCAGCTCGGCGCGATGCATCCCGTCGGCCACATGGGCGAGACGTCGGACATCGTCGACGCCGTGCTCTATCTCGAGCAGGCTGGCTTCGTAACCGGCGAGATCCTGCATGTCGACGGCGGCCAGAGCGCTGGCCATTGATCCGACAGGAGGGTTCACCGTGCCCATCGTCACCATTCAAGTGACCCGCGAGGGAACGACGCCGGGCGCGGCGTCGCTCACCGCGGAGGAGAAAGCCGCGCTGATCAAGGGCTCGAGCCAGTTGCTGCTCGATGTCCTCGGCAAGCCGCTGGATTCGACCTTCGTCGTGATCGAAGAGGTCGACACCGACAATTGGGGCTGGGGCGGCCTGCCCGTCCGCGAGTTCCGGCGCCGCCGCGCGGCGCAACCAGGCTGATCCGTGCGCGATGAAGCGCGCAGGAGGACGACATGACTGAACTGAATGCGGACACTCGCAAGCCCCACGCCCACGTTCGGCCGCATGAGCGGCCGGGCGCCGCCTGGCGATTTGCAATGGCGGGCTTGTGTGCTTCGCTGGTTGGATTAGGCCTCGCTCGCTTTGCCTACACGCCGCTGATTCCAGCCCTGATCGCCGGCAAATGGTTCAGCGCATCCGATGTCGTCTATCTCAGCGCTGCGAACCTCGCCGGCTATCTCGCCGGTGCGCTGATCGCGCGACCGGCCGCTGCTCGTCTTGGCGCGGTCCGTGCGCTGCGCGTCATGATGCTGCTCGCCACGCTGTCCTGCTTTGCCTGCGCGGTGCCGGTATCTTTCACCTGGTTCTTCGCCTGGCGTTTCCTGGCGGGCCTCACCGGCGGCATCATCATGGTGCTGGCTGCCTCGGTCGTGCTGCCGCACACCTCGCCCGCCAAGCGCGGCATCGTAGGCGGCGTGATTTTCGCAGGTGTCGGGCTCGGCGTTGCCGCCTCGGGCACGCTGGTGCCGCTATTGCTGCAGCAGGGTTTGCGGCAAAGCTGGTACGGGCTCGGGATTCTCTCTGGCCTGTTGACCCTTCTCAGCTGGTGGAACTGGCCCGCGGACGCGCCGGCCCAAGCTGCGTCCTCATCTCACCATGCCAAGCATGGTCGCACCTCGCTCGCGGCGCGCGCCCTGCTGGTCCAGTACGGACTCAACGCCGTGGCGCTCGTGCCGCACATGGTCTTCATCGTCGATTTCGTAGCGCGCGGCCTTGGCCAGGGCATCGCGGCGGGGTCGCGCTACTGGGTGCTCTATGGTCTCGGCGCGATCGTGGGTCCGCTCGTCACCGGCCATCTCGGCGACCGGAGCGGATTTGGCCCCTCTTTGCGCGCGGCTTTCCTGATCGAGGCCGCCGCGGTCCTGCTTCCGACTGTCAGCACCGCACCGGTCTCCCTGATTGTCTCGAGCATGGTCGTCGGCGCCTTCACGCCCGGCATCGTGCCGCTTGTGCTCGGGCGCATCCATGAGCTCATCCCGCACAGCGCCGAGCAGCAGCGTGCCACATGGAGCCACGCGACCACCAGCTTTGCCCTGTTCCAGGCGGCTGCGGCCTATGGCTTCTCCTGGTTGTATGCGCAGACCGGCGGTGACTATCTGGTCCTGTTCGGTCTCGGCGGAGGCGCCGTGATGCTGGCGCTGGCCATCGATCTCGGCCTGGCACTGACTCTCCGCAAGCAAGAGGCGTGAGGACGGCGGCGATCAGGAATACTGCATCACGCCGTCGTCGACCTTGCCGAACCGCAGCGAGACGATGTCGAACGCATAGTTCTGATACAGCCGCCACGGCCGCTTCGAGCCCTGCTTCGGCATCTTTGCAATCGATCGCTGCACATAGCCCGAGGTGAAATCGAGCGAAGGCTGGGCGGTGACCGTCGCATCCTCATTGTGCGGCACGCACTGGCGGAAATTGTGCCGGTCCATGTAGTTGATGAGCCGGCAGACATATTCGCAGGTGAGGTCGCATTTCAGCGTCCACGACGCGTTGGTGTAGCCGAAGGCCGAGGCAAGGTTCGGCACGTCCGCATACATCATGCCCTTGTAGGTCAGCGTATTGGCGAAATCGACCACGCGGCCGTCGACACTGACCTCGAGCCCGCCGACCACCTGAAGCACGAGCCCTGTCGCGGTGACGATAATGTCGGCAGCGAGCTGGCTGCCATCCTTGAGACGAATCCCGTCTTTCGTGAAGGTGTCGATCTCGTTGGTGACGACGGAGGCACGCTTCTCGCGGATCGCCGTGAAGAGGTCGCCGTCGGGCACCAGGCACAGCCGCTGATCCCAGGGATTGTAGCGCGGCGTGAAATGCGTCGCGACGTCGTAGTCCGGTCCCAGCGCCATCTGCACGCCCTTCAGAATCAGATCCTTCACCTTGGCGGGCCGGCGCCGGCTGAGCTGGAAGAAGAACATGCCCCACATTACATTGCGCCAGCGGATCAAATGATAGGCGAGCGTCGCCGGCAGGTTGCGGCGCAGCTTGTTGGCGAGCGGATCCTGCGCCGGACGCGACACGACATAGGTCGGCGAGCGCTGGAGCATGACGACCTCTGAGGCCTTCTTCGCAAGCTCCGGCACCAACGTCACGGCAGTGGCGCCCGATCCGATCACCACGACGCGCTTATCGGCGTAGTCGATGTCCTCGGTCCACTTCTGCGGATGCACGATGCGGCCTTGAAAATCCGCGGTACCGTTGAACTCCGGCGTGTAGCCTTCCTCGTATTTGTAATAGCCGGAGCACATAAACAGGAAATTGCAGGTGAAGCGCACGACCTCGGATCCGCCTTCGTCCGTTACGCGCTCGGCTTCGACGGTCCAGCGCGCATCAGGCGTCGACCACGACGCGCGCTTGACGCGATGGCGGAAACGGATCTTCTTGTCGATGCCGTTCTCGGATGCCGTCTCGCGCACGTAGCTGAGAATTTGCGGCCCGTCTGCAATCGCCTTCGGATCGGTCCACGGCTTGAAGGAATAACCGAGCGTGAACATGTCGCTGTCGGAGCGGATGCCGGGATAGCGGAACAGATCCCAGGTGCCGCCGATGCAGTCGCGCCCTTCGAGGATGACGTAGCTCTTGCCCGGGCATTTCGTTTGCAGATGGTAGCCCGCGCCGATGCCGGACAGGCCGGCGCCCACGATGAGGACGTCGAAATGTTCTTGTTGCATGGTTTCCTCCGCCGCCAAGGATTGTCCGACCATCACTGCCGCCCGTCAATCGCTAATCGGCCTCCGATGCAACCGGGAGGAGAATCCCGTAGTTTCCGGCCTGAAAAACAAAAGCCCCGGATTGCTCCGGGGCTTCTGCATGGCGCGAGGCAATCGGACCTCAGTAGCGATAGTGATCCGACTTGTACGGACCTTCCTGCTTGACGCCGATGTAGTCGGCCTGGTCCTTGCGCAATTCGGTGAGCTTGACGCCGAGCTTGGCGAGATGCAGGCGGGCGACCTTCTCGTCGAGCGACTTCGGCAGCACGTAGACCTTCTTTTCGTACTTGCCGTCCTTGTTGTTGGCGAACAGCTCGATCTGCGCCAGCGTCTGGTTGGTGAAGGACGCGGACATCACGAAGCTCGGATGACCCATGGCGTTGCCGAGGTTCACGAGGCGGCCTTCCGACAGCATGACGATGCGATGCTTGTCGGGAAATTCGATCTCGTCGACCTGGGGCTTGATGTTGGTCCACTTCAGATTGCGCAGAGATGCGATCTGGATCTCGTTGTCGAAGTGGCCGATGTTGCAGACGATGGCGCGATCCTTCATCGCGCGCATGTGCTCGATGGTGATGATGTCCTTGTTGCCGGTGGCGGTGACGAAGATGTCGGCGCGCGGCGCGGCATCTTCCATGGTCGTGACTTCATAGCCTTCCATCGCCGCCTGCAGCGCGCAGATCGGATCGACTTCCGACACCATCACGCGGCAACCGGCCTGGCGCAGCGAGGCGGCCGAGCCCTTGCCGACGTCGCCGAAGCCCGCGACCATCGCGATCTTGCCGGACATCATCACGTCGGTGCCGCGGCGAATGCCATCGACGAGCGATTCTCGGCAGCCATAGAGGTTGTCGAACTTCGACTTGGTCACGCTGTCGTTGACGTTGATGGCGGCGAAGAGCAGCGTGCCCCTGTTGGCCATCTCGTAGAGGCGATGCACGCCCGTCGTGGTCTCTTCCGAGACGCCCTTGATGTTCTTGGCGATCTCGCCGAAGTAACCCTTGGGCTTCTCCTTCAGGAGGCGCTTGATCAGCGCGTAGAAGATCTCCTCTTCCTCGGAGCCCGGCTTGTCGAGGAAGGCGGTGTCGCCGTTCTCGGCGCGGACGCCGGCATGCACCAACATGGTCGCGTCGCCACCGTCATCGAGGATCATGTTCGGCGTGCCGCCGCCGTGCCAGTCGAACAGCTTTGCGGTGTAGTCCCAGTATTCGGTCAGCGTCTCGCCCTTCACGGCGAAAACGGGAATGCCGGCCGCGGCGATCGCGGCGGCGGCGTGATCCTGCGTCGAATAGATGTTGCAGGAGACCCAGCGGATGTCGGCGCCAAGCGCGGCCAGTGTCTCGATCAGGACCGCAGTCTGGATCGTCATGTGCAGCGAGCCGGCGATGCGCGCGCCCTTCAGCGGCTGCTTGGGGCCGAACTCCTCACGGGTGGCCATCAGGCCGGGCATTTCGGTCTCGGCGAGCGAGATCTCCTTGCGGCCGAAATCGGCGAGCGAGATGTCCTTGACGATGTAATCGGTGAAGCCGGGCTTCGCGTTCATGTCGAACTTCCTGTTGTTTGAAAAAGTCATTCCGGGGCGCTCGTGAAATGAGCGAACCCGGAATCCAGCGGTTCGAGATTCCGGGTTCGCCGCTGACGCGGCGCCCCGGAATGACATCGATGATCAGAGCGCGCGCTTGAGCGGCTCGACCAGGTCGGTCTTCTCCCAGGAGAAGCCGCCCTCGTTGTCGGGCGTGCGACCGAAATGGCCGTAGGCCGAGGTGCGCGCGTAGATCGGGCGGTTGAGATCGAGATGGGTGCGAATGCCGCGCGGGGTGAGGTCCATCGCCTTGGCGGCGGCCTGCTCGAGCTGATCCTCCGACACCTTACCGGTGCCGTGGGTGTCGATGTAGATCGACAGCGGACGCGCCACGCCGATGGCGTAAGCAAGCTGGAGCGTGCAGCGATCGGCAAGACCGGCCGCGACGATATTCTTGGCGACGTAGCGCGCAGCGTAAGCCGCCGAACGGTCGACCTTGGTCGGATCCTTGCCGGAGAACGCGCCGCCGCCATGCGGGGCCGCGCCGCCGTAGGTGTCGACGATGATCTTGCGGCCGGTCAGGCCGGAGTCGCCGTCGGGACCGCCGATGTAGAACTTGCCGGTCGGGTTGATGTGCCAGATGGTCTTGCCGTTGATCCAGTCCTTCGGCAGCGCCTCGCGCACATAGGGCTCGACGATGTCGCGAACCTGGTTGGAGGTGAGGTCTTCGACCAGATGCTGGTGCGAGACCACGATCTCGCGCACGCCGACCGGCTTGCCGTTCTCGTATTGCACGGTGACCTGGCTCTTGGAGTCCGGGCCCAGGACCTTCTCGCGGCCGGAGTGGCGCGCTTCGGAGATCAGCCGCAGGATCTTGTGGGCGTAGAAGATCGGTGCCGGCATCAGGTCGGGCGTCTCGTTGGTGGCGTAGCCGAACATGATGCCCTGGTCGCCTGCGCCCTCTTCCTTGACCTCGCCCGGCTGAAGCGCATCGACGCCCTGCGCGATGTCGGCCGACTGCGGATGCAGGAGGATCTCGATATCCGCCGTCTTCCAGTGAAAACCTTCCTGCTCGTAGCCGATGTCCTTGATCGCGCCGCGCACGACGCTCTCGATCTGCTCGTTGGTGACCGATGCGGGACCACGGGTCTCGCCCGCGATCACGACCTTGTTTGTGGTCGCGAGCGTTTCGCAGGCCGCGCGGATTTGCCACGGGTCAATGCCGGCTTTCGGTCCTTCGCGGTAGAACAGATCGACGATCTCATCGGAGATCCGGTCGCAGACCTTGTCCGGATGGCCTTCAGACACGGACTCGCTGGTGAAGAGATAGGACGCTCGCATCAGTAACCCCTTGTCCCGCCCCATTGGGCAGTCGTTTGCGATGTTTACTTTTGGTTGATGTCAATCACGCCGGCGCGAGATGACGTAGGATTCGTCGTAAAACCAGAGCCCGTTGTACTTTCGCAGCACGTCCCTAGCGGCATCCAGAGTGCGGCCGTTTTGAGTCATTTCTGTCAACCGGTCGTCCTCAATCTGAGCGACATACACCGCCGCATTCCACGCTGCAAAGGCTGTCGAGGTTCCGATGGTACCCGTCACTTCGTTGGGCAGCGCTTCCATATCATACCTGAAGATCGAGCGGTTATCAGCATACGCATTAAAATTTAGGTCGCGGCCCAACGATCCGAGCTCATACTTAACTGCGCGCAATAGCTCATGACGGCTCACCGCGAAAGGATTTTCTCCGGGCCAGATCGCCTGGATCATTTCCATGCCCGGATCGTGACCATGAGAGTGAATACCGATCAGGCGCCCCCCCGGCCGCAATGCCCGCGCGAGCGGCGCAATGATCCGCTTTGCCCTAAAATTAACCGAGGACAAGGCGCGGTATGGCTGGGATGCAATAACGAGGTCGAAATTGGCCTCCGCCTGACCCGGACGCGGAATGGTCGAATCGAGCAAGAATCTGTGATCCTCGCGATAGAGCACGAGGACGACGGGCCGCTCGTAGAGCGGCATGGCCGTGCGCGGGCTGATCGCGGCGCGCCAGTTCTGCTCCAGGAACGGCCTCAGTTCGGCGATCTGCTGCTCGAACTCTCCCGACGAAGCGCCCCGCAGCGGAACCTCGTGCCAGACGGTGGCGGCCGCCGCGGCTGGCGAGGCCGGCGTCAGCCAGGGCGCCTCCGAGTAGAACATGTTGGTAAAGACGAAAACCGACGCCGGATGCTCGAAAATGCGGTCCGGGACCTTCTCCAGCGTTAGGCGCAGATCCTCGAGACTGAGCTCCTTGCCGGCGACATAGAACGGCATGTGCGGAAAGCGCTGGTGCGTGGCGCGCAGCACCCGCGCCAGCACCGTGCCGTCGCCGACGCCCGCATCGAATATGCGCAGGGCCGGTGGGCGCGGATGGATGCTGGTAAGCTCGAGCGCCACGCGCTCGGCCACCACGCGCTTCTCGCTGCAGGTATGGACGAACAGCAGGTATTTCTGCCGGTTCTCGAAGAAGCGGAAATTACCGCGCGGATCGCGCTTCTCCGGCGGCACCTGAAGCCCTCGCGGCGGCGGCAGGCCTCCGGCCATCGATGCGGCCATATAGGCTTGGATCCGCTCGAGCGTGTCGATGGTGATGCGCTTACCTTCGCGCAGGCGCTGCACCAGCTTCCCATCGTTCACCGCGCGCCGGCCAAACGTCGATTCCGCCATGTCCGCCTTGCGGCAGAACTCGGTGATCTGGCTGAGGATTTCGTCGTTCTTCATGAGTGGGACGCAGGTGGGCAGAGAGCTGATCCGGGCAGGTGCTACCACGATCTGCCCAATGGGGAAAGCGTGGGTTTTGGATAGGATGGCTGCATCTTGCCTGACAGTTCAGTCGATCATCTCATTGGCATTGGACCGCAGCGCGGGCGGCAGGGCGAAGCCGAGCGCTTTGGCCGTCTTCGGGTTGATCAGGAGTTCGAACCGAGCGTGATACCGGCCAGGTTGTCGCCGGGTCGGGTCAGGCTGGCGATCAGCCCCGCCTTCGGCGCGACCACGACCGGATTGGTCTCGGTGACGGTCAAATCGGGAAGGCGCGACGCAGAGGAAACAGCGTGAGCTGGCCTTTCGCGGCTGATCCAGCCGATGTCGAACTCGGTCATTGTTTCTGCCCTTGAACCATCATCGGCAACCCGGCAACAAACCGACAACAAACATGAGACGCTCACCCCCGGGGATTTCCGACTATGCGCCTGCTTGTTGCGCTCGGCCTGCTCGTCACAGCGCTATGGAACGCTTCGGCCCTCGCGCGGTCGCGCGCGCAGCTCGGGCCGCTCTGCACCACCGACACCACACCGGCGGACCAGCAGATCGACGCCTGCAACAAGATCATCGCGTTGAAGGTGTTCAAGGGCGGCCAGCTCGCCACCATCTATTTCTGGCGCGCGGTGGGGTGGAACAAGAAGGGCGACTACGCGAAAGTTATCGCGGATGCGACCGATGCCATCCGGCTTGAGCCGAGCCAGGCGGTCTACAACCTGCGCGGATCGGCCTATTTCGACAAAGGCGAGTACGACATCGCGATCGCCGATTTCGATGACGCGCTGAAGCTCGGGCCGCCAAGCGGAATCATCTTCCACAACCGCGGCAACGCCTATCAGGGCAAGAAGGACTATGCCAAGGCGATCGCGGATTTCGACGCGGCGATCAAGGCCGACCCGAAATCGGCCTTCTCCTACCAGAACCGCGGCGCCTGCAAGGAGGCGCTTGGCGACCTCGACGGCGCCCTCGCCGACATCAACCAGGCCATCCGCATCGACCCGGGCCTGTCGCAGCCGCTGGTGCACCGAACTACGATCTGGCGCGCCAAGGGTGAGCTCAACCACGCCATTGCCGACGGCAGCGAGGCCATCCGGCTCGCCAAGGACAAGCCGCCGGTCAACATCATGACGCCGCCGAACAGCGTGCTGATCTCGGCTTACACGTTCCGCGGGTTCGCCTACGAGGCCAAGGGCGATTACGCGCACGCCAAGGAAGACTACAAGAGCGCGCTCGGCGTCACCGCGTCAGATGCCGGCAGCAAGTCCAACCAGGCAACCGCGAAGGTGCGACTGTCGCTGCTATCTGATTCAACCGTGCCGACACCGCGCGATGCGCCGATCTCGACGGCGCAGCAGACGAGTGCGCCTGCAGGGCAGCAGGCGAGCACTTCGCCCTCGCCCGCTCCGTCAGGCCGCGGCAAACGCATGGCGCTGATCATCGGCAACGGCGCCTATGCCCATGTCAAGGCGTTGCCAAATCCGCCCAACGATGCGCGCGCGGTCGCAAAGAGCCTGCGTGACATCGGCTTCACGGTGTCGGAGGGCATCGATCTCGACCGCGCGGCGATGCAGAAGATGACGCGCGACTTCCTGCGCGATGCGGCGCGGGCGCAGGTCGCGGTGGTCTACTACGCTGGCCACGGCGTGCAGATCGACGGCCGCAACTATCTCATCCCGATCGACGTCGAGCTGAAGGCAGGCGCCAACATGACGGACGCGATGATCGACATGGATACGATCATGGCCGGCCTCGACGACCAGGTCCGCACCAACATCCTGATCTTCGATGCCTGCCGCAACAACCCGATGGCGCCGCAGGTGGCGGGAGCCGGCGCCTACCGCGGCATCGAGGGGGCTTCAGGTCTGGCGGCACCGACCAGTCTCGGCGCGGGTGCAACGCTGGGGGCCGGCACGCTGATCGCATTCGCCACGGCGCCGGGCCAGGTTGCGCTCGACGGGGAAGGCGCCAACTCGCCGTTCTCGTCCGCCCTCTCCCGCCATATCGGCACGCCGGGGCTCGAGGTACAGCAGATGCTGACGCGCGTGCGTGCGGAGGTGGTCTCGTCCACCAAGAACAAGCAGGTGCCGTGGTCGAACTCGTCTCTGCTGGGCGAGGTTTATCTGGCGGAGAAGTGACGGGCGGGCTTGCGGCGACGTCTGCCGCGAAGCGGAAGTAACTCGCCTCAAATTCAGTGTCGTCCCGGACAAGCGAAGCGCAGATCCGGGACCCATAACCACAGGATGATGTTTGGCGAAGACAGGTGGTTACCAGCTTCGCGCCACAACTTCTCCCTGAGGGTATGGGTCCCGGCCCCCGTGCGCAATTGCCCACTAGGCCGGGACGACACCGAAGGTGTGGCGAGGTCTTGCCGTCGCTCAGGTGACGAACGACGTAGAGCTACTGGCCCCACACTTCCTTTGCGATCTCAACAGCCAGGCTGAGCTTGGCCCACTGCTCTTCCTCGGAAAGGATGTTGCCTTCCTCCGTCGAAGCAAAACCGCACTGCGGGGAGAGCGCGAGCTGCTCCAGCGGCGCAAATTTGGCGGCCTCTTCCAGACGGCGCTTGATGTCGTCCTTCTTCTCGAGCTCGCCGAACTTCGAGGTAATGACGCCGACCACGACGACCTTGTTGCCCTTGGGCAGGAAGCGCAGCGGCTCGAAGCCGCCGGCTCGGTCCGAGTCATATTCCAGGAAGTAGCCGTCGTAGTTGGTGCCGGCGAGCATGGTCTCGGCGACCGGCTCGTAGCCACCCGAGGAGATCCAGGTCGAGCGGAAATTGCCGCGGCAGACATGCGTCGTCACCACCATGTCGGCGGGCTTCTCGGCCAGTGCGTAGTTGATGATGCGCGCGTAGATCTGCTGGAGACCATCCGGATTGTCGCCGCGCTCGCGCGCCTTCTTCAATTCGTCCTGCGAGCAGAGATAGGCCCACACGGTGTCGTCGAACTGGAGATAGCGGCAGCCGGCGTCGTAGAAGGCCTTGACGGCTTTGCGGTAGGTCTTGCCGAGGTCCTCGTAGAACGCATCGAGATCGGGATAGACGTCCTTGGAGATCGCCTTGCGGCCGCCGCGGAAATGCAGCACCGCCGGCGAGGGGATCGTCATCTTGGCGGTGACGTGGGCCTGGTCGGCATATTTCTTCAGGAACTTGAAGTGGTCGAGCATCGGGTGGTGATCGGGGAAGTCGAGTTTGCCGATCACCCGCACCGCATCATGCCGCGTCTCGACGCCTGCGAACTGGATGCCGGTGTCCGGGTGGAACATTTCGCACCCGGTGAGCTTCGCCAGGAAGTCGAAATGCCACCAGGAGCGACGGAATTCGCCGTCGGTCGCGAGCTTCAAGCCGATCGAGGCCTGCTTGTGCACGACCTTCTCGATCTCCACGTCCTCGATCTTGCGCAGATCATCGGCCGAGATCTCTCCCTTCTCCAGCTTCGCGCGAGCTTCCTTGATCTTCGCCGGACGAAGAAGGCTGCCGACCTCGTCGGCGCGGAAGGGGGCTTTGGTTCGCTGCATTGGTTCACTCCCGAATTTTCAATAGCGCTTTCAAGCGAAGTAGGTACCGCGTGAAGAAGACGCGTCCGACAGACTAGTGAGCGGCCGCCCCGGCGACGCCCAGATGGCGCTCGAGGACCGAGGGGTCGGCCCTCAGCGCGGCGCTCGGGCCGTCGTGGACGATCGTTCCGCGCTCCAATATCACAACGCGGTCGGCAAGCCCCAGAATCTTTTGGGCGTTCTGCTCGACGATGATCGAACAGATGCCGCCGGCCCGGGTGATGGTCCCGATCGCCTTCAGGAGCTCCTCGACGATGATGGGCGCAAGACCCTCGGTCGGCTCGTCCAGCAACAGGACCTTCGGATTGAGGGTCAGCGCGCGGCCGATCGCCAGCATCTGCTGCTCGCCGCCGGAGAGTTGGTTGCCAAAGTTGCTCCGCCGCTCTTTCAGCCGCGGGAACATCTCGTAGACCTTTTCTACCGTCCAGAGGCCGGGCTGGGCCACGGCGGTCATGTTCTCCTCCACCGTGAGCGAGCGGAAGATGTTGCGCTCTTGCGGCACCCAGCCGATGCCGGCCCGCGCCCGCTGGTCGGGCCGCAGCGAGGTGACGTCGGTGCCGGCGAGCGCGACCGAGCCGGAAAAGCGTCGGGTGACGCCGACGATGGAGTTGATCAGCGTGGTCTTGCCGGTGCCGTTGCGGCCCAGCAGCGCCAGCACCTGCCCCTCGGCGAGGCGCAGGGACATGTTGGGCAGCACCACCGCCTCGCCGTAGCCGGCGCGCAAGGAGTCGATTGCGAGCAGGTCAGACATTGACCGCCTCCTCGCCGAGATAGACGGCCTTGACCTGCGGGTCGCGCGCGACCTGGTCGGGCGGGCCTTCGGTGAGCAGCGCGCCCGAGACCAGCACGGAGATGCGATCGGCGAAAGAGAAGACGAGATCCATGTCATGCTCGATCAGGAGCACGGTGACGTCGCGGGGCAGCGCTGCGACAACGGCGAGAATGTCGTGTCGCTCGCTTTCGGGCACGCCGGCCGCGGGTTCATCCAGCAGCAGCACGCGCGGCTTGGCCGCGATCGCGACCGCGATCTCAAGGAGGCGCTGCTTGCCGTAGGGCAACGTCACGGTCTGCTCGTTCATGACGTCGAGCAGATGGAAGTGCTTGAGGAGCTCGGCGATCTCGCCATTGACGTCGTCACGGGTACCCATGCGCCGCCACCAGTCGCCGCCATGACCGAGGCGTTCGGAGACCGCTAGCCCAATGGTTTCGAGCGGTGTCAGGTCGGGATAGAGCTGGTTGATCTGGAAGGTTCGCGACAGGCCGCGCAGCACGCGCTTGTGCACGGGCAGATCGGTGATGTCCTGGCCTTCCAGCAGGATGCGTCCCGAGTTCGGCTTGAGCACGCCGGTGAGCTGGTTGATCACCGTGGTCTTGCCGGCGCCGTTCGGACCGATCAAGGCGTGGCGGGCGCCCTGCTCGATCTTGAGCGACAGGTCGCGCGTCACGCGCAGGCCGCCGAACTGCTTTTCGAGATTCCTGGTTTCGAGCGCGATGGTCATGCGTCGCCCTCCGGCACGGCGACGACCGCCTTGCGACCGGCAATCTGCTTGATGATCAGGTTGGGAATGAAGAGGACCCAGCGATGCAGGCGCTGGCGGCCGACCAGCACGATGACGACCAGCACGAGGCCGATCCAGAATTGCCAATACTGCGGGGTGAAGCTCGAGAACCATTCCTGGAGCATGCGGAATATGACCGCGCCGATCAGCCCGCCATAGAGATAGCCGGTGCCGCCGATCACGAGCACGAGCATCAGGTCGGCGGAGCGCTCGAAAGCAAACACGTCGAGTGAGGCGATGGCGGTCGTCTGGGTGAACAGCGCGCCCGCAATGCCCGCATAGAACGCGGCGAGCGTATAGATCGCGATCAGGCGGCGGTTGACGGGAATGCCGATGGCGGCGGCCCGCAGCGGATTGTTCTTGATGGCGCGCAGCGATAGCCCGAACGGCGAATGCACGATGCGGCGCGCGAGCAAAAACAGGACGAACAGGACGGCGACCGAATAGAAGAACCCGGTCTTGCCGAACATGTCGAAGGCAAGCGTTCCGAAGATTGGCTGCATCTCGATGCCTTGCAGGCCGTCGGTGCCGCCGGTGATGTTGGAGAAGCGTTCGGCGAGCGCTTCAAGCAGCAGCGCAATGCCGAGCGTCACCATGAGACGCGTCAGGTCGACGCCGCGGATGACCAGGAAGCTGGTGGCAAAGCCGAGCACCATCGCGGCAAGACCTGCGACAACGAGCGCGATCACGGGTTCGTTGATGATCCCATGCAGCGCAAGAAGTCCCGCGCCATAGGCGCCGACGCCGAAGAAGGCGGCATGACCGAGCGAGACGATACCGGCATAGCCAAGGATGAGATCGAGCGACATCGCAAACAGCGCGAGCCGCACGATGTCGGTCATGATCAGATAGCGCGAGGGAAACACGAAGCCGCAGGCCAGCACGATGAGCCAGAAGGCGACTTCGCCATAGTGCCAGCGCGCATGGCGCTGGGCGTGATAACCTACGTCGGATGCAGCGCTCATCGGCTCAACTCAACGCGCAGCCGTGCGGCCGAACAGGCCGTTCGGGCGCCAGATCAGGATCACGATCATCATGGTGTAGATCACGAAGGGGCCCATCTTCGGCACGTAATATTTGCCGGCCACGTCGCCGATGCCGAGCAGCAGCGAAGCCAGAAATGGACCGGTAATAGAGGACGAGCCGCCGACGGTGACCACGATCAGGAAGTAGATCATGAACTTCAGCGGGAAGTACGGGTCGAGCCCGAGGATCTCCGCGCTCAGCGCGCCGCCGAGGCCGGCGAGGCCGCAGCCGAACGCAAAGGTGAAGGCGAACACCTGCGGCACGTTGATGCCGAGGCCGCTCGCCGCGCGCGGATCGTCGACCGCGGCTCGCAGACGGCTGCCGAAGCGCGTTTTTGCGAGGACGAGCTGGAGCGCGATGGTGAGGAGCCCGCAGATGATGATGATCATCAGGCGGTAGCGACCGATGCCGACGCCGAACAGGTCGAACTGGCCCTGCAGCGCCGCCGGCAGGTTGATGAACACCCGCGACGATCCCATGATGTAGTCGACGGCGGCGACCGACATGAACGTCAAGCCAATCGTGAACAGCACCTGATCGAGATGGCTACGCGTATAGAGGTGGCGGTAGAGCGTTCGCTCCAGCGCGATGCCGATCACGGCGGCGGAGACGAAGGCGAGCGGCAGTGCAGCGAAGAACGGCCAGCCCTGCTGGTTGACCAGCACGGCGCAGATGTAGCCGCCGGTCATCGCAAAGGCGCCGTGGGCGAGATTGACGAAGTTCATCAGGCCGAGCGTGACCGCGAGTCCGCAGGCGAGCACGAACAGCAGCATGCCGTAGGCAACGCCGTCGAACAGGTTGGTGAGGATTGAGGTCATCGGAAGTGGATTGATCCTGGTAGACGCTCATCATTCCGGGCAGCGCGTGAGCGCTGAACCCGGAATCTCATTTCAACAATTTGGTCATCTCGGGTTCGCGCTAGGCGCGCCCCGAGATGACGCGCTTTCGCGCGTCACTTCTTGGTCTTGCCGAGATCCTTGACGTTCTCGAACGTCTGGAATTCGACGTTGTAGAGCTCGCCGTCGACCTTCTCGACCTTGCGGATGTAGATGTTCTGCACGATGTCGCGGGTCTCGGGATCGATCGAGATCGGGCCGCGCGGGCTCTCCCACTTCTGGCCCTTCATGGCCTCGATCAGCTTGGTTCCGTCGGTATCGCCACCCGTCTTCTTCAGCGCCTCGTAGATCAGGTGGATACCGTCATAGCCGCTCACCGCCATGAAGCCCGGACGGGTGCCGAAGGCCTTCTTGTAGGCCGCGACGAAATCCTTGTTCATCTGCGAAGGATGCGCGGCAGAGTAGAGATGCGCGGTCACGGTGCCGAGCACGGCGTCGCCCATGTTGTTGAGGAGATCGTCGTCGGTGACGTCGCCCGGTCCGATCACCTTGATGCCGGCCTTGTCGAGGCCACGTTCGGCATACTGCTTCATGAAGTTGCCGCCCTGGCCGGCCGGCACGAACACGAAGATCGCGTCGGGCTTGGCGTCCTTCATGCGCTGGAGGAACGGCGCGAAATCGGGGTTGGCCAGAGGCACCTTGACCTCTTCGACGACCTCGCCGCCACCGGCCGTGAAATGCTCCTTGAAGAAGTTGAGCGCGTCATTGCCGGGCGCGTAGTCAGAGGTGAGAGTCGCGACCTTCTTGATGCCGTTCTTAACCGCCCAATCACCGATGATGGTCGAGGACTGCGCCAGCGTGAAGCTGGTGCGCACGATATAGGGCGAGCGCTCGGTGATAATCGAGGTGCCGGCCGCCATCACGACTTCCGGAATCTTGGCCTGGGTGGCAAGCGGCGCTGCGGCGAGTGCTGCCGGCGTCACGCCGAAGCCGGCGATGAAATTGACCTTGTCGTTGACGATCAACTCCTGCGCGGCCGTCTTGGTCTTGTCGGGAATCGCAGCGTCGTCCTTGACGATGATCTCGACCTTCTTGCCGGCGACGGTGTCGCCCTTCTGCTGCATGTAGAGCTTGATCGCATTCTCGATTTGCTTGCCAGTCGAGGCCTGGCCGCCGGTCATCGGCAGGATCAGGCCGACCTTCACTGTATCTTCAGCCCTGGCAGGCATTGCGGCCACGAGGCCGGCGACGGCCGTGAGCGTGGCGACCCATGACAATCTGCGACGTCCGAACATCAAAATGTCCCTCCCCTTCTTCCTTCTCTTGCGCCCTGAACCGAGTGCCCGGCTCTTGCCTCACCAAAACTCAGACCGAACCATATGGCGGGGGCCACATGGCGTCTTTCGCGCCCCTGTTGTCAATCGGACGTTTGGCGACCATTCGGCGCAAACCGCGCGTTACGGTTGCCAGCAGCGAGGAGCGATGTCTCGGTTACGTCGAGGTGACTACGCACCTCGATCTTGACCGCATCAATTTGTACGCTTGTACAAATAAAATGGACTTGTCAACGAAAAAGCCCATTCGACGACCAAGCCAGATTGTCGCGAGCCCGGACGGCAGTTTAGAAATCGCGTGCGCGGCGTGGATGGAGGATTTCGTCTTTCTTTTGCAGAATTTCTACATCCGGGAGTTTCCAGCCCGTTCGAACTTGGTAATATATTACCTATCTCGAATAAGTCTATTTTACCTTGTTGATGGCTAGTCTCCCGACGCCTCCGGCTAACCCGCTCCAATTTTCTGCGCCACTTACGATGCCGCAACGTTTCAGCTCTCTCCTGACCCTCCTCATACTTGCTATGGGGCTGACCGGCTGCGGCACGGTCAACGAGAAGCTTTCCTCAGGGATGGGCGACTATGTCCCACACTGGGCCGGCGGCCTGCCGGCCGACGCGCCTCCGCGCCCGGGCACGCCGCAATACGACGCCTGGATGAAGGAACGCGAACGCAAGCGGATGATGCCGGCCGCGGATCGCGAGAAGGAAGAGCAGGCGCAGAAAGGCGCCACGGGCTCGACATCCAGCGACGCGGTGCATTGAGCGACACATCGTCATTCCGGGCGATGCGTCAGCGTCGAACTCAGGTGCGCGATTGCGCACCTGAGAATCTCGAGTGTGCAATTGCACATTGGGTTCGCGCTTCGCCCGCTCTGGAACGACGGCCGACTAATCCACGAACACCACGGTCTTGCGCCCGTTGAGAATGACGCGGTCGTCGAGATGGTAGCGGATCGCGCGCGCCAGCACGCGCCTTTCGATGTCCCGTCCCTTGCGGACGAGATCCTCGGGCGTATCGCGATGGCTGATGCGCTCGACGTCCTGATCGATAATGGGGCCTTCGTCGAGGTCGCGCGTCACGTAATGCGCGGTCGCGCCGATCAGCTTGACGCCACGCTCATGCGCCTGGTGATAGGGCTTTGCGCCCTTGAAGCCCGGCAGGAATGAATGGTGGATGTTGATGCAGCGCCCCGATAGCTCTGCGGAAAGATCATCCGACAGGATCTGCATGTAGCGGGCGAGCACCACGAGATCTGTCTTCGTCTTCGCGACGAGATCGAGGATTTGCCCCTCTTGCTCGCGTTTGGTGTCCCTGGTGATCGGCAAATGGTGGAACGGGATCTCGCCGAAATCGAGCCCGGCATAGACCTCGCGCGGATGGTTGGAGACGATCGCGGTCGGGATCATCGGCAATTCGCCGGTGCGCCAGCGATAGAGGATGTCGACCAGGCAGTGGTCGGACTTCGACACCAGCAGCATCACGCGGCGATGCGTGGCGCGGTCCCGCATCTGCCACTCCATGCCGAAGCGCTCCGCAATGGCGGCGAAGCCGGTCTGCAAGGCCGACAGTTCGACGGCGAGATCGGCCGCCGTGAACACGACCCGCATGAAGAACTTCTCGGTCTCGACGTCGTCGAACTGCTGGGCGTCGAGAATGTTCTGTCCGTTATGCGCGAGGAAGGTCGACACCGCCGAGACGATGCCGGGGCGATCCGGACAGGATAGCGTCAGAACATATTGGGGGTCGGGCATGGGCGTTGATGAAGGTTTGGGCAAACGGATACGGAACAGGCCGATTTGCGTCCTGCTCTATCACCGTAGCCGGCCTTGCGCCAATCCCAAGACCGGAGTCAGGATGAACGTAACATTGCAATCCCAAACCGAGGCACGCTCATGGCCGACCGCTTGAACGGCTACCGCATCCTGATCCTGGAAACGCGCGAGGAGGCCCAATTTTCGAAGCTTCTCGCTGAACAGGGAGCCGACGTCGTGCAATGCCCGATGTTCGCGATTCACGACGCGCCGGACCCCGCGCCGGTCGAGGCCTGGATCCGACGCAGCATCGACAGGCCATTCGACGACCTCGTGCTGATGACCGGCGAAGGCCTGCGGCGGATGATGAAGCTCGCGCGCGAGCGCGGGATCGACCAAGCGTTTGTCACAGCGCTCGCCAAAACGCGAAAATTCACCCGCGGCCCGAAGCCGGGGCGCGCCCTCCGCGAGATTGGGCTGGATTCGCAGCAGACCACGGAGAAGCCGACCACCGAGGGCGTCATCGAGATGCTATCGAAGATCGATCTCAGGGGGCATCGGCTGGGGCTTCAGCTTTATCCCGACAAGGATCACAGCACGCTGATCGGCTCGCTCGAGGCGCAAGGCGCCAAAGTCGATGCCGTGTTGCCCTACGTCTACGACCCGAAGGCGGCGGATGCGAATATCGTCACTGCGATCGACGACATGGCGGAGGGGCGGATCGATGCCATCGCGCTCACCAATCTCGGCCAGGTCCGCCGCCTGATCGAAGCCGCAAAGGCGCATGGCAGCGAGGCGCGCCTGCGCGCTGGGTTCCAGCGGACGCTGATTGCATCGGTGGGGCCGGCGGTCTCCGGCGAGCTCACAGCGCATGGCTTGCGCACCGACATCGCGCCGGTGGAAGACCACTATTTCATGCGCCCGCTCATCTCGGCGATGGCAGCGGCGCTCGCAGAGAAACGGCCGAAAGTGACGGGTTGATCGCCTAGCCTGCCAACTGCGAGGCGGCCGACATCAACTCCTGTGGGCTCGGCGCTCCGAACATGCGCTGGCCGCCGTCAGGCACCTCGGTAAACGTCCAACGCACGATCCCTTCCCGATCGAGCAGGAACTGGCCGAACAGCTGGCCCGTGCCGGCTGCCGCCATGCGCTGATCGGCTTCGGTCATCTCGTAGCCGTCCTTGTTGTTGAGGTACTCGGCGGCCGCCGGCCGGTTCATCGGGCCGGGCAATTCGCCGGGCATATCGACTGGCATGCTCAGAACCACGTCCATGCCCACCTTGCGCGGCCACTCGGTCTCGTTCTGCGTGAACTCGAGATTAGGCAGGCCGAACGCGCGGTGCGAGACCCGCTCGGGGTCGGATGCAGCGAGCAGGTTGGGCAATGGATGATAGCGGAAGTAGAGCCGCGCCCGGTCGATCGGCGTATTGACGACCGTGAGGCTTTCGACGCCCTTCTCGCGCAGGGCCGTGTCAAGCTGCGCCTGCGCCGCGATGTGACGCCGGCAGAACGGGCAATGCAGGCCTCGAAACAAGCCCACCAATATCGGACTATGACCGCGATAGTCCTGGAGCGCGATCTTTCCTTCGCGTGTGATGGCGTCCAGCACGATGTTCGGTGCGCGATCACCGGGCTGAAGTGGTCCATCGACATGGCGGTCTGACATGATTGAACTCCCTCACATTGGCTAGTCAAGAAATGGCAGTACGATCAGCCCTGCGGGATCGAGTCCGTGCCGGGCGCAGACATCTTGGGCCAGCGCGAAATACCGCTCGGCCTCGGGCATGTCGCCTCGATCAAGGTTCAATGTCGCAAGACCATCATAGCACGGAAAGAGCTGCTGCGGCTCGCCGGTCTCGCTCGCCACCTCGATTGCGTCATTGTAGCAGCGAGCGGCCAAGTCGGGGCGGAAATGGCACTGATGGATTTGCCCGAGCACGATCAAGGGCACCGGGAGATGCTCGCGCTGATCCAGCGCACGGTCGATCTCGATCGCCTTCTCGGCGGCCGGCACCCCCTCCTCGGAACATCTGTCCGTGAAGGTGCAACAAGCGACGGCATAGTTGGCTAGCAGACGCGCCTGAAAGCCGAGATCGCCGATGCGACGCGCAACATCGAGCCCGCGCCGGCAAACCTCCATGGCTTGCGCCGGGTCGACAGTGGTGTAGAGCACGCCAAGATTGGTGTAGCTGCGGCAGGCCACGTTGAGGTGGCCCGCGGCCTCAGCGGCTGCGACACTTTGCTCCACCTCGCGCACCGCCTCCTGGTGTCGTCCAAGCCGCGCAAGTGCAACCCCCTTGGTGTTGAGAGCCTCCGCAATGGCGCGCGCCGCCTCGGCATGCTTGTCCGCGTCCGCCGGCACGGATCGGGCGTAGCCAAGCGCCTCGTCGGCCCATCTCGCGGCAGCCATGTGGTCACCCATGCGAAACGCGAGACGGCCGCGCTCCTGCAAGAGGTGCGCCCACTCGACAGGCGCGTCCGTCCCTCCAAGCAGTTCAGCTGCCTCTGCGTAGTGGGTTTCTGCCTTGATCCGCTTGCCGGCGTCCCACAACATCCGGCCAAGCTTGCGAAGAATGCGCGCTTCGCCGATGCGGTCCCCCGCGGCGCGGAGACCTTCCAGCGCGCTCTGGTAATGCTCCTCGGCCGTGTTTCGACGGCCCGCCGCGCCACAGAGATCCGCGATTTGCTCGTACAGGACCAGGCGCTCAGGTTCGCCTTCGCCGGCGGTCAACAACACGGCGAGGGCCTGCTGGTAAAGGCGGATGGCATCGTCATTGGCATAGGTCGCGCGTGCGCGATCGCCGGCCGCCCGCAGATAGCGCGCGCCTTTCGGCTTGCTCGCGCTCAGGCTGAAGTGATGTCCGAGCAGGACGAGGTCTTCGAGCCGCTGTGGCTCATTGCCATGGAGACGCTCCAGAGCGGTACCAATCCGTCCGTGGAGCTCGATCCGGCGCTGCAAGAGCAGGTTCTGATAGATCACGTCCTGAAGCATGGTTTGCGTGAAGCGGTAGGATCGCAGCGAAATCGAGTTCGAGCCCGCGACCTCCTCGACGATCTCGGCGTCGCACAGAAGCTCGAGCCCCGCCTCTACCTTTACCCCCTCGGTTGCGGTCGCACTGAGGAGAGCCGCATCGAAGCGCGGGCCGATCACCGCGGCCTCCTGGGTCAGCCGGCGCACCTCGTGCGGCAGCCGGTCCAGGCGTGCCAGCAACAGCGCCTGGATGCTTGCCGGAATATCGGCGGCGGCTTCATCCGACTTGATCCGCCACTGCACTCCGTCACGCTCCAGGGCGCCGGCTTCAATGAGACCGCGAATGATCTCCTCAAAGAAAAGTGGATTGCCGCCCGCACGCTCGAGGATTCGACTGAACAGATATCCCGGCGATTCACGCCAACCGTGACTGAAGTATGCTGCAAGCAGCCTTTCTCCGTCGGCGTCGCCAAGCGGAGGCAGCCGAAGGGTTGTGTGGCTGATCCGACCCGAACCGAACTGATCCAGCTCCAGCATTGGCCGATGCGTGAACAACAGCATCAGCCGCGTGCGCTCCAGCCGGTCCATCAGGAATCGCAGCGCTTCGAGAGACACGGCATCGGCCCAGTGCAGATCCTCAACAATGATCAGAAGCGGCGACAAGGCCAGACGTCGTTCGAACACGGTGCGAATCGCAAAGAATATCTGCCGCCGGAGCTGCTCGGGCTCGACGTGCTGCAACACGGCGTCGGGGTCGCCGAGACCGAGGACGTGGAAATAGAGCGGCATCAGCCGCTGTGCCTCATCAGTCGCAAGGCCAAGCTCCGACAGCGCTGCAGCCAGCTTGGCCTCGGTCTCTGCGGCGCTGGCCTTCGGCGCAATGCCATAGGCACTGCGCAGCACCGCGGCGAGCGTGCCGTAGGATTGTTCGCCCAATGGCGAGCAGACGGCCTTCCGGATCGCCACATCTGCGAAGCGATCCTCATCGCGGAGACGGGCGACGAATTCGTTCACCAGGCGCGTCTTCCCGATTCCTGCTTCGCCGACCAGGCGCACCAGTTGAGCCGCGCCACTGCACGCGCGATCAAGGCTGCCAATCACGCGGGCAAGCTCGGCGTCGCGTCCGATCAGGGGCGCGCTGAGGCCCAGCGTGTCGAGACCTCTTGCCGCACGGGGCGTGTCGAGCGCCCCCTTCAGACGATGGACCAGGACGCTGCCCATCTTGCCCTTGAGCGAGACCTCGCCAAGCGAGTCATAGGAGAACGCATGCCGCGTCAGACGGTGGGTCAGCGGCCCGACCAGGACCTCGCCCGGAGGCGCCATCGACTGCAATCGCTGTGCGGTATTCACCGTGTCGCCGGTCACCGAATAGGATTTGGCAACACCCACACCCAGCCCTCCAGCAACGACGTGCCCGGTGTTGATGCCGACATGGAGCAGCAGCGGCGAACCAGCATACGCCTTCGCGCGTTCGCTCAGGCGCGCCGTCCGGCTGATCATGTCCAGGGCAGCGCGGATCGCCCGCTCCGGATCGTCCTCGTGCGCGGCCGGCGCACCAAAAAGAGCAAGCAGCGCATCGCCGATGAACTTGTCCACGAAGCCGCCAAAGCTCTGCACCGCGGCCGTCAGTTCCTCGAACAGTTCGTTCTGAAGCGTCTGCATGACCTCGGGGTCGAGCCGCTCGCTCATCGAAGTGAAGCCGCTGAGATCAGCAAACAGAACGGTGATGGTACGACGATTTGCCTCGCCATCGATTTTGTCCGACTGCGGTCGAAACGCGTATTGAGGCTCGACCGCCGGCGCGAGCGGCGGCGAGGCGGATCTGATCGGAATTGTCGTCGGGCTCGTCCGCACCGATGCCTCCCCGCCGCCTTTGGAAGCCTCACGGACGAGGACGCCGCATTTCGGGCAATATGCGAAATCCGGCGCGCATGGAAAGCCGCAGCCAGGGCACGCGCTCGGCTGCTTCGTGCCGCACTTCGGGCAGAAGGCAAAGCCGCTCTGAACCTCGAAACCGCAACCCGAGCAGTTCATGGCCCAAGACCCTGTCCAAGACCCTGTCCAAGACCCTGTCCAAGACCTTTCATGGTCCCAGACGCTCGCGTACACCGCGATGGCGCGATCCCCTGGCCCCGCCGAATGGGTCTGGGGTGCGGACCAGAATGGGCTCGGCACGCCGGAAGAGCAAGCGGCGGTTCATCTATCCGTCCACGAAACGGGTTGCACAGCGCGTGGCACATTGCCTGATGTCGGCGGGCATGGCGGCATGCGGTAGCGTCAATTGACACGTGCATCGCCGGCACTACGCTGGCGAACAGAACAAATAATAAGGGCAGGGAATCGCCGTGAAACCCGTCATCGCATCTTGAGCACAGCCGTACGACCTTCCGCACTCGCGCCGTTCCGCATCCGCAACTACCGCTTTCAATGGCCATCCGATCTGCTCACCTCCTGGGCATTCGAGGTGGAGACACTGGTGCTTGGCTGGTACATCATGGTGGAGACCGGCTCGGTGCTGCTGCTCACCATCCTGGCATCGCTGCAATATGTCGGGACACTGATTGCGCCGGTGTTCGGGATGGTCGGAGACCGCATCGGTCACCGGGATCTTCTCGTCGCGATGCGCCTTGCCTATACGGCGCTGTCTTCGACCATCATGGCGCTGGCCCTCACCGGCCATCTGGCGCCACTCAATGTGATGATCGTCGTCGCGGTCATGGGCCTGATCCGCCCTTCGGATCTCGGCATGCGCAGCGCGCTGCTCGCCAGCATCATGCCGGCCGAACAACTGGTTGGTGCCATAAGTCTGTCGCGCACGACCCAGGATAGCGCGCGCATCGCCGGCGCCTTGACCGGCGCCGGACTGTTCGCCGCGCTCGGCATCGGCCTCGTCTATGTGGCGATTGCCAGTCTCTATCTCGTTGCCGCGATCCTGATGCTCGGCTTGACCCGACAGGCAAAGTCCTCTGCTGCAAGCCACCGCCCGGTGGACGGCCGCGCCGGCACGGGACTGCTGCGCGACCTGAAGGAAGGCGTGGTTTATGCCTGGAATGGCCCCGGGATGAGGGCGGCGCTCTGCGTCGCATTCTTGGCCAATCTCACGGCATTTCCGCTGACGAACGGATTACTGCCTTTCGTCGCGCGCGACATCTTTCATACCGACCAGACCGGTCTAGGCTATCTGTCGGCGAGTTTCGCCGTAGGCTCGCTGATCGGCTCCATCACGCTGAGCCTAGTGGGCGGCTTGCGCATCGCCCGGCTTCTGATCGGCGCAACACTGGCCTGGTACGCGATGTTGCTGGTGTTCGTCGGACTGAGGACGATGCCGGTCGCCATGGCCTGCCTCGTGCTCGCCGGCATCGCCCAGAGCATGTCGATGATTGCCGCCGCCGTGATCCTGATGCGCGCGGCGAGCGCGCACCTCCGGGGCCGCGTGATGGGGGTGCGCATGATGGTGATCTACGGCTTGCCGCTCGGGTTGCTCGCGGCGGGCAGTTTGATCGATCGCATCGGCTATTCGGCGACAGGCTCGCTGTATGCGATCTCGGGGTTCATTGCGATGATGGCGATTGCAGTGCGCTGGCGCGACGATCTGTGGCCGGCACACGCGCCAGCCAATGCGCGATGAAGGGACGGCGCCCCAGGCCCTAATCCCCATACCCGCGCAACCGCTCGACATCGAGGATGGTGATGCCGCCATATTCGAGCCGCAGCAGCCCCTCCTTCTCGAGCCGATTCAGCGCGCGGTTCGCGTTCTGCCGCGACATGCCAGACAGTGCGCCGATCTCCTCCTGCGTGATCTCAAGATGCGTCTTGGAATCCGGATAGAGGATCGGGTTGAACAGTGAAGCGATGCTGCGTGCAAGGCGTGCGGTGGCGTCCAGCGTGCGGTTGACCTCGAGCATGCCGATGAACTGGCCGAGCCGCTCGTTGAGCTGGCGCACCAGGAAGCGGTTGAAGCCGACGCTGTTCTCGAACAGCCAGAGGAAGGTGCTGCGCTCCATAAGTGCAAGGCGGCTGTCGCGGAGCGCGACCACGTCGTAGCGCCGCGGCTCGTTCTTGAGCACGCTGCCCTCGCCGAACCAGGCTCCCGCGGTGAGCCCCGCCAAACTCGTCTCCTTGCCGTCGCGCGATACCCCGCCCATCCGTGCGAGCCCACTGACCACGCCGGCCCAATAGTCGAATTTGTCGCCACGCATGAAGACGGTCTCGCCGTTGACGTAGGATTTTTCGACGATCCCGGCGCGGGCGACCTCAATCTCACGTGTCGCGAGTTCGCGCGACCATGCGGCGACGCGCTTCAATTGATCCTCAGAAATCATGATCTCGAAGCCAACCGCACGTACCGTCACCCCGCTCGATTGCTGCATCGCAACAAATTCGCCTCATTCGCCGTGCGGCAAAAGAAGCCGGACCCGCCCCCGCGAAAAACTTTGCCGACGAATTGTCAGGCACAAGACATTTCAAAATAGCGCGTTACCCTATTGAGGACCACCTCGCGCGAATAGCGGCTTTTGTTCCCAATGGGGACAACGCCGCCTGGCGTGATCGGGCCGGGACCATCGGCTGCATGGTTTCGTCCGAACGGCCGATATAGGATCGGTCCAAGGGAATGGACGAAAGAGCGCCAAAGCGCCGTCGCCGGGGAGGGAATTATTGGTGGCAAC
>NZ_JBANBJ010000061.1:0-49620 GCF_059803515.1 Bradyrhizobium sp. UFLA05-125
GCCTCATAGCCGCGGCGCGGATGCTGGCGGACTTCGTCCATCTCCTCGTCGGTGAGCTTGCCGGGCTTGTCCAGCAGTTGTGCCGGCACGAAGGCCTTGCCGACGTCGTGCAGCAAGGCGGCACGGGTCAGGCGGCGCTGGTCGTCCTCGCGCATGCCGAGATGCTGCGCGAAGGCGACTGCAAAGCCGGTGACGAACAGACAGTGCCGGTAGCTGCCGACATGGTGGCAGCCGACGGTGGTGAGCCACTCGCGCAGCGAGGAATGCTTGATCGCTTTCAGGATCTTGCTCTCTGCGGCGACGACGTCATCGAAGGTCAGGGGCACGCCGAGCGGCAGTTTCTCGAACATTTTCGCCAGCACGCCATGCGCCGCCTCGACGCCGCGGTTCAGCGTCTTGCCGCGATCGCTGGAATCGTAAGTGGTGGTGTCCGGGAACGCGGCGCGAATGCGCTGCAAAATGGCTTCGGGCTGCAGTGGCCGCGAGATCGTATCGGTGGCGCCCAGCGCCCATGCCTGCATGGTGCCGTGATGCAGCGCATCCGCCAGCACGAACAGCCGCGGCATGGAGCGGTAGGCATCACCGCGCAGCTTGTTGCGCACCCGCTGCACGCTTTCGGGCGAACGCAAATTGATGTCGACGACGATGCCGGAGAGATCGCGCGCCGGCTGCTCGGGGATCTCCTGGGTCGAGACCGTTGCGACCTCGCCGACGGACTGCAGGATATGGGCAAGCTCGCTGCTCTGGTCGCTGCGGTCGGAGGCCAGCAGGAGCCTGCGTTTGGCGGCGGGTTTGGCTGAGGCGGTCATGGCTTCCCCAAAAGCAACTGAACGGGCAACTGAAAAGAGCACTGCGCTCGACCGCACCACTCTAGCGGCATCAGGTTCTCCGGCCCTTAATGCGCGTGCTGAACGGGAACCTGCGGGGTTTGTTCAAATTTGAGGGATTCGGTCCGAGGTTGCTGGCGGCCGACCAAAAACATCGAAAACAACCCCATGCGAAGTAGCCCGGCAGTCGTCGAAGCCATTCGACAGGTCGGCCGAAGAGAGCGCGCGGGATGCCGACGCTCTCGGCCGTCATCACCCGCGAAAGCCCGGCCATGACGACGGAGTGCTGGTGCTCTTGGTGCGGCTCAATTCTCGATTTTGTACCCCGTCGCCTTCACGATCGGCTGCCAGAATGCCGTGTTCGCGGCCAGCTCCTGAGTGAGCCCCTCCGCCGTGCTGCCGACGGGAATGAGCCCGATCGCGGTGAGCTTCTCCTTCACCTCCGGCTTGGCGAGCGCGGCGCTCGCGGCCGCGCTGAGTCTGCGCGAAAACTCCGGCGGGCTGCCGGCGGGAAGCCACATGCCGTACCAGGCGTCTGCGACGAGATCGATGCCGCTCTCCTTTAGCGTCGGAACATCCGGCGCGAACGGCGAACGCTCGGCGCTTGAGACAGCGATGATCGTCACGCCCTTGGCACGATGCTGCGGCAGCGCGTCCGCCAGCGTCGTGATGCCGAACGGCACGTGGCCGCCGACGAGGTCGTTGAGGATCGGCGCGCTGCCGCGATAGGGCACACGGCTCAGGGCAATGCCGAGGTCCTTCTCCATCTTGGAGCCCATGAAATGCGGGATGGTGCCATTGCTGGGCACGCCGAACGTCGCCTTGTCCGGATTCGCCTTCAGCCAGGCGACGAACTCGCCGAAATTGCTGGCTGCGATCGCGGGTCCGATCACGACGGCGAACTCGAAGCGCGCCAGCAGCGACACCGGCATGAAGTCCTTTGCCGCATCGAAGGTCGGCGTCGTCTCCACCATCGGCAGCAGGTACATGGTGGGCCCCGTCGTCACCAGCACCATGCTGCCGTCGGGATTGGCACCCTTCACTGCCTTGATGCCGATCAGGCCATCACCGCCGGTGCGGTTCTCGACGACGATGGTTTTCTGCAACGCCGGCGCCATCTCCTGTGCGATCAGCCGGCACAGCGTGTCGCCGCCGGCGCCCGCCGCAAACGGGAAGATGATCTTGGTCAGCCCGGCCTGGGCCTGCGCTCCGCCCGCCCGCGCCAGCAGCGGCAGCCCGAGACATCCGGCGATGAAGTCGCGGCGATCCATTGCGTGTCCTCCCTCGTATCCGGGCGCATTAGACAGGTGCCGCCGCGGCAGACAAGGCCGTTAACGCTGACTACCGGCAGCCCCATTACCCGCAGCCCCGCCTTGCGCCGGCCATCGTCCTGCTGCAAAAGCAGGCCTCACCGGCGCCGCCTCTTTCGCTCCGCCGCTTCCCAAATGCAGAGCAGATCGTTCTAGAGCGCGCCCATGGCCAGCCCCGAACTCAGTCAATTCCGCCGCATCGTCGTCAAGGTCGGCTCAGCCCTGCTGGTCGATTCCGACGCCGGCGAAGTGCGCGCGTCCTGGCTCGCGGCGCTCGCGGCCGACCTCGCAAAGCTGCACCGCGAGGAGCGCGACGTCCTGATCGTCTCCTCCGGCTCGATCGCGCTCGGCCGCAGCCGGCTCAAGCTGCCGCGCGGCCCGCTGAAGCTCGAGGAGAGCCAGGCCGCAGCCGCCGTCGGCCAGATCGCGCTGGCGCGGATCTGGTCGGAGGTGCTAGGGGCCCACGGCATCGGCGCTGGACAGATTCTGGTGACGCTCCAGGACACCGAGGAGCGCCGCCGCTATCTCAACGCGCGCTCGACCATTGGCAAGCTCCTGGAGTGGCGCGCGATCCCCGTCATCAACGAGAACGATACGGTTGCAACCAACGAAATCCGCTATGGCGACAACGACCGTCTTGCCGCGCGCGTCGCCACCATGGCGAGCGCTGACCTGCTCGTGCTCTTGTCCGACATCGACGGGCTCTACGACGCGCCGCCGAAGAACAATCCGAACGCAAAGCTGATTCCGGTTGTCGATAGCATCTCCTCGGAGATCGAGGCCGTGGCAGGAGACGCCGAATCCGAATTGTCGCGCGGCGGCATGCGCACCAAGGTCGAGGCCGCGAAGATCGCGACCACCGGCGGCACGCATATGCTGATCGCCTCCGGCAAGATCGAGCATCCCTTGCAGGCGATCGCCGACGGTGGCCGCTGCACCTGGTTCCTCACACCTGCCAATCCCGTGACCTCGCGAAAGCGCTGGATCGCGGGCTCGCTGGAGCCGAAAGGCACACTGACCATCGACGCCGGCGCGGTCGCTGCGCTTCGCGCCGGCGCGAGCCTGTTGCCGGCGGGCGTGATCAAGGTGGAGGGCCAGTTCGCCCGCGGCGATGCCGTGATCGTGCGCGGTCCCGACATGCGCGAGATCGGTCGTGGCCTGATCGCCTATGACGCCGACGAGGCCGAGCGGATCAAGGGCCGCTCCTCGCCGGACGTAATGGCCATCCTCGGCATCAGCGGGCGGTCCGAGATGATCCATCGCGACGATCTGGTGGTGGGCGGGTAGCCCCAAAGGCAGGCGAGCCGTCATGCCCGGGCTTGTCCCGGGCATCCACGTTCTTTCGGGCCGGCAAGAACGCGGGATGGCCGAGTCGAGCCCGGCCATGACGCCGCGGTTAGGCCATTGGCCCAGCCAACGCCTGTCATCGGGGTACCAGCCATACCCTCCCCGGCCTTCGCAAATGCGGGATTTCCGTGCTAGGACACCGCCTTAGCAGAAGGTTGAACTCATGGCCGCCCCCCTCAAAGCCCTCGACGGCACTGCCGATCTCCAGGCGCTGATGACCGATCTTGCCGCCCAAGCCCGCGCTGCGGCGCGTGTGTTGGCGCTGGCGCCGGCGGAGCAGAAGAACCGGGCGCTGGAGGCCATGGAGCGGGCGATCCGCAAGAACGCGGCGGCCATTCTCGCGGCCAATGCCGAGGACGTGGCCGAGGCCCGCAGCGGCGGCGACGCAACGGGCGCCTTCATCGACCGTCTCACGTTGACGCCTGCGCGCGTCGAGGCAATGGCCGAGGGCATTGCCATCGTGCGCGGCATTGTCGATCCCGTCGGCGTCGTCACCGAGAGCTGGCAGCGGCCGAACGGCATGATCATCGAGCGTGTCCGCGTGCCGCTTGGCGTCGTCGGCGTGATCTTCGAGAGCCGGCCCAATGTCGCTGCCGACGCCGGCGTGCTGTGCCTGAAATCCGGGAATGCCGTGATCCTGCGCGGCGGCTCCGATAGTTTCCGTTCCTGCCGCGCGATCCATCAATGCCTGGTGCAGGGCCTGCGCGAGGCAGGGCTGCCTGAGGCTGCGATCACGCTGGTGCCGACGCGCGACCGTGCGGCGGTCGGGATGATGCTTGCAGGCCTGAACGGCGCCGTCGACGTGATCGTGCCACGCGGGGGCAAGAGCCTGGTTGCGCGCGTCGAGGCGGAGGCGCGCGTGCCGGTGTTCGCGCATCTCGAAGGCGTCAACCACGTCTATGTCGACGCGAGCGCCGATCTCGAGATGGCGAAGTCGATCGTGCTAAATGCCAAGATGCGCCGCACCGGCGTCTGCGGCGCGGCCGAGACGCTGCTGGTCGATCGCGCGGGAGCTGCAAAGAGCCTGAAGCCGCTCATCGAGTTGCTGATCGATGCCGGCTGCGAGGTACGCGGCGACGAGGCGGTGCAAGGTATCGACGCTCGCGTCAAAGCTGCCAGCGAGGACGACTGGGACACCGAATATCTCGACGCGATCATCGCGGCGAAAGTCGTCGACGGCGTCGACGGCGCGATCGCGCATATCCAAAATCATGGCTCGCACCACACCGATGCGATCGTGAGCAAGGATGAAGCCGCCGCGCAAAAATTCCTGAGCGAAGTGGATTCCGCGATCGTGCTGCACAACGCCTCGACGCAATTCGCCGATGGCGGCGAGTTCGGCTTCGGCGCCGAGATCGGAATCGCCACCGGCCGATTCCACGCGCGCGGCCCGGTCGGGGCCGAGCAGCTCACGAGCTTCAAGTACCGCGTCCACGGCACCGGACAGACGCGGCCGTGACCTCGCAGGGCGGGCATTGAGCAACCATTTCGTCGTGCCGCGCTTCGTGGCGCAAGCGTTGCCGCCTTACACCGATGGCATGCGCATCGGGCTGCTCGGCGGCTCCTTCAATCCGCCGCATCACGCGCATCGCGCGATCAGCCGCTTCGCGCTCACGCGTCTCAAGCTTGATCGCGTTTGGTGGCTGGTGACGCCAGGCAATCCGCTGAAGGAGAACGGCGCCTTGCACGCACTGGGCGAGCGCATGAAGGCCGCGCGCGACGTTGCTGATGATCCGCGCATCGAGGTGAGCTGTCTCGAATCCGTCATCCGTACGCGCTACACTATCGACACGATCAACTTCTTGCGCCGCCGCGCAAGCGGCTTGCGATTTGTCTGGATCATGGGCGCCGACAACCTCGCGCAATTCCATCGATGGCAGGACTGGCAGCGCATCGCGGGCCAGGTGCCGATGGCGGTCATCGACCGCCCGCCGCAAAGCTTTCGCGCCCTCGCCTCGCCCGCTGCCCGAGCGCTAGCCCGTTACCGCCTGCCCGAGAACGAGGCGGCGCGACTCGCGGACCGGCGGGCGCCGGCATGGGTCTTCCTCACCGGGCTGAAGCTCAGCCTGTCGTCCACCACCTTGCGGAACCCGGATGGGAGCTGGAAGGCGGCCGATGAGGCGTGAGGACGTGGTGCGGGAAACAGGCTCTGGCATATTGAAACCCTTAACCCCACATGATGTAGTGTAACCAGTGAGTGCCGGATTCGGCGTTCGCGATACAGTGAAAGGAATGGTCCCTGGCCACATCTGTATTGTCCAAGTCTGTTTTACCCAAGGTTGCTAAGCCTACGCGTAAAACATCGACCCAAGCTGCGGCCTTGAAGGCGCAACCCGACGCCGACAAGACGCTGAGCCTGATCCTCTCCCGCCTCGAGGATATGAAGGCGGAAGAGACGGTCACCATCGACCTTCGCGGCAAATCGGCGTACTCCGACTACATGATCGTCACCACGGGCCGGGCCAACCGGCACGTTGGCGCGATCGCGGAAAACGTCACGAAGAGCCTCAAGGAAACCGGCGTCAAGAACATCCATGTCGAGGGCCTGCCCAATTGCGACTGGGTGCTGATCGATTCCGGCGATGTGATCGTGCACGTGTTCAGACCCGAGGTCCGCGAGTTCTACAATCTCGAGAGATTGTACACGCAGGGCCCTGGGGCGGCGAAGGCGATCTAGAGGGCTCAAAGAGGCCGATTTCGAATCGGCTGACGCGCATGCTAGCGTCGTGCGCGCGCGTTGTGCGCGCGGGTTGAAAACGCGGCTCTTACGACGTCATGCGTGTTGCAGTCATTGCGGTTGGCCGACTGAAGCAGGGCCCCGAACGGGAGCTTGCCGATCGCTATTTCCAGCGGTTCGACGAGGTCGGCCGCAAGCTTGGTTTCCGCGAGCTCGCCATTCATGAAATTCCGGAAAGCCGCGCGCGCGATACCGCAGCGCGCATGGCCGAAGAGGCCGCGGCCATCAGTTCGCATATTCCCGACAAGTCGGTGATCGTGGCGCTCGACGAGCGCGGGCAAAATCTCGATTCGACCGTATTCGCACGGAATCTCGGCCGCTGGCGCGACGAGGGTAGCGCGCATACAATATTCGTCATCGGCGGGGCGGACGGACTTTCGCCCGAATTGCGCCGTAAGGCCAAGCTCGTGATCGCGTTCGGCGCGGCGACATGGCCGCACCAAATGGTCCGCGTCATGCTTCTGGAACAGCTTTATCGGGCCGCAACCATCCTGGCCGGCCATCCCTATCATCGCGCGTGATTCGCGCCTCAACGAGCACTTTTTCCGACGCGATGCAGGCTCAGCTTTTCAACCTGTTGCTGATCGCAGGCTTTGCCGGCAGCCAACTTGCACCGGCGGCAGCGCAGACTGCAACGCCTGCGTCGCAGACTGCCGAAGTCTCGGCCGATGCGATCAAGCAGCGCGAGCAGGAGCTCGAGGCGGCGCGGCAGCGGCAGAAGAGTGCCGAGGAAGCACAGGCCAAGCTGAAGGCCGAGATCGCCTCGCTCGGCCAGGACCGCACCCAGCTCAACCAGCAACTGATCGACACGGCCGCCAATGTACGCGCCGTCGAGACCAAGATCGGCGATGCCGAATCACGGCTGACCGCGCTCAACGGGCGCGAGCAGGAGATGCGCAATTCGCTCAATTCGCGGCGCGCCGACATCGTGGAGGTCTTGGCTGCGCTCCAGCGCGCCGGCCGACGGACGCCGCCCGCGCTTTTGGTGCGACCCGAGGACGCGCTGCAATCGTTGCGCACTGCGATGCTGCTCGGCGCCGTGGTTCCGGAACTGCGTGTCCGCGCCGAAAAGCTCGCAAGCGAGCTCGGCGAGCTCGTGGCCCTGCGCAAGACCATAGCAACCGAGCGCGACCAGCTCGCCGCCGACCGCGACAAGGTCCGCAACGATCAGACGCGGCTTGCCGCCCTCGTCGACGAGCGGCAGCGCCAGCAGGCCTCGCGGGAAATGGACCTCGATGCCGAGAACGCGCGTGCCATCACGCTCTCCAGGCAGGTGGGCGACCTCCAGGGCCTGATTGCCAAGATGGAGCAGGACCTGCAAAGCGCCGCCAGGGCGGCCGAGGCTGCAAAGCAGGCCGAGGCGAAGGCGGCCGCCAACGCCAAGCCGGGGCCGGCCACCTTCAAGGACCGTTCCCGGACCAGCCCGGCGATCGCCTTCGCCTCGGCCAAGGGCCTACTGCCGCTGCCCGTCAACGGTACCAAGATCAGGGATTTTGGCGGTTCCGACGGCGTCGGCGGCGTGCAAAAGGGCATTTCTTTGGCAAGTCGGCCTGGCTCCCAGGTCACGACGCCGTGTGATGGCTGGGTGGTTTATTCTGGCCCCTTCCGCAGCTATGGACAACTCTTGATCCTTAACGCGGGGGGCGGGTATCATGTCCTGATCGCCGGGATGGAGCGCATTTCGGTAAACATCGGACAGTTCGTGCTCACGGGGGAGCCGGTCGCGATCATGGGGTCGACATCCCAAGTCGCCTCCATTCTCGCCACCAATGCGAGTCAACCCGTGCTCTATGTCGAGTTCCGTAAAGACGGCACTCCAATCGATCCAGGCCCATGGTGGGCCGCAAATGAAGGCGAGAAGGTTCGCGGATGATGCGCAAGACTTCAGTTATCCTCCTCAGCGCGGCCACCGGCGCGGCGCTGACGCTGTTCGTGACCCAGCCGCGCGCGGTGTTCATGGGTTCGAGCGCGCGCGCCGCGACCGCGGACACGTATCGCCAGCTCAATCTGTTCGGCGACGTGTTCGAGCGCGTGCGCTCCGACTATGTCGAGAAGCCCGACGACACCAAGCTGATCGAATCGGCGATCTCCGGCATGCTCTCGGGCCTCGATCCGCACTCCAGCTACATGGACGCCAAGAGCTTCCGTGATATGCAGGTGCAGACCCGCGGCGAATTCGGCGGCCTCGGCATCGAGGTCACCATGGAGGACGGCCTGATCAAGGTGGTCTCGCCGATCGACGACACCCCGGCCTCGCGCGCTGGTGTCATGGCCAACGACATCATCACCAATCTCGACGACGAGGCGGTGCAGGGCCTGACCCTGAACCAGGCGGTCGAGAAGATGCGCGGCCCCGTCAACACCAAGATCAAGCTCAAGATCATCCGCAAGGGCGTCGACAATCCAATCGACGTCACCCTGGTGCGCGACAACATCCGCGTCCGCTCGGTGCGCGCGCGCGTCGAGGCCGACGACATCGCCTATATCCGCATCACCACCTTCAACGAGCAGACCACCGAAGGCCTGAAGAAGGAGATCGCCAATCTCTCGACCCAGATCGGCGACAAGCTGAAGGGCTACATCATCGATCTCCGCAACAATCCTGGCGGCCTTCTCGAAGAAGCGGTCACCGTGTCCGATTCGTTCCTCGAGCGCGGCGAGATCGTGTCGACCCGCGGCCGCAACGCCGAGGAGACCCAGCGCCGCTCCGCCCATCCGGGCGACCTGACCAAGGGCAAGCCGGTGATCGTGCTGGTCAACGGCGGCTCGGCCTCGGCTTCGGAAATCGTCGCCGGCGCGCTGCAGGACCACAAGCGCGCGACCATTGTCGGCACGCGCTCCTTCGGCAAGGGCTCGGTGCAGACGATCATTCCGCTCGGCAGCGGCAACGGCGCGCTGCGACTGACCACGGCGCGCTACTACACGCCGTCGGGCAAGTCGATCCAGGCCAAGGGCATCGTGCCCGACATCGAAGTGCTCCAGGACGTGCCGGACGAGTTGAAGTCTCGCACCGATACCAAGGGCGAGGCTTCGTTGCGCGGCCACCTCAAGAACGATGGCGACGAGAAGACCGGCTCGCAGTCCTATGTTCCGCCGGATGCCAAGGACGACAAGGCGCTCAAGATGGCCGACGACCTCCTTCACGGCATCAAGAACAGCGCCTCTGCGGCGCCCGCGCCGGGTACCGACAAGGCCGCGGCTGACAAGCCCAAAGCGGCGAACTAAGGCGGCGAACCGACGCCACACAGCAACCTAGACGTTTCGAAAGGGCGGCTCCTGGAGCCGCCCTTTTTGCTGTGAAGCTTGCCCCCGGGAAACCCCCGGCCTGCCGCCGCTTGACCGCGTCGTGGTATCGTCATTGCCGAGTGATTCGGGATCGCGCATGACTGAAACGGCCGATGATCTGAGCGTCCCGCTCGGACAGGACAAGCCGCGCCGGAAACGTCGGCTGCGGCTGCCGTTCACGGGGCTGCACGTCCTCGCCGTCCTGCTTCTCCTGTTCCTCGCGACCTTTGCCGGCTTCGCCATCTTCCACAAGGACCCACTCGGCGGCGAGCCGATCACGCGCGTTGCCATCCGCGAGCAGAAGGCCGCCGAGGACAAGCCGGCGGTCGCCGCGCCCGAAAGTTCGGGCCATGAGACCAAGGCGGCGCCGAAGCAGGCGACGCCCGGCGACCAGAAGACCGTCACCATCATCGACGGCTCGAGCGGTGCGCGCCAGGACGTCGTGATCGGCAGCGGCAGCGAGGCTGCCGACAAGGGCGAGCCAGCCTCCGCCGCGCCCGCCATCATGTCCGGTGTCGACCAGCGGCTGCTCGAGAAATCGCGCTACGGCATGATCCCGATTGCGGCCGCCGACCTGAAGCCGTTCACTGTCTATGCGGCGGAAGCGGATCGCGCCAAGGCGGCCAAGATGCCCGTTGTCGCGATCGTCATCGGTGGGCTCGGCGTCGGTGCAGCCAAGACCGCTGATGCGATCATGAAGCTGCCGGGCGCGGTGACGCTGGCCTTCACGCCCTATGGTTCCGATCCCGGCAAGCTCGCCGAGCGCGCCCGCGCGCAGCGCCACGAGATCTTTCTCCAGATCCCGATGGAGCCCTACGACTTCCCGGACAATGATCCGGGTCCGCAGACCCTGCTGACCTCGCTGAGCACTGAGCAGAACATGGACAGGCTGTACTGGCATTTGAGCCGGATGCAGGGCTATGCCGGGCTCGCCAATTTCATGGGCGCGCGCTTCGTCGCCACTGACGCGGCGATGCAGCCGATCGTGCGCGAGGCGGCCAAGCGCGGGCTCGGCTTCTTCGACGACGGTTCCTCGCCGCGCAGCGTCGCGCCCCAGGCCGCAGCAAGCCAGGCCATGCCGTTCGGCAAGGGCGACATCGCGATCGACGCCGTGCCGACCGGCGCCGAGATCGACCGCGCCCTGAACAAGCTCGAATCAATTGCCCGCGAGCGCGGCGTCGCCATCGGCACCGCCTCCGCCCTTCCCGTCTCGATCGAGCGGATTGGTACCTGGATCAAGACGCTCCCCGATCGCGGTGTCCTGCTAGTGCCATTGACAACCGCGATGTTGAAATCAAAATCCAGCTGAATCAACGGATTGGCACGGCAGGTCCCAGGGGGCCGAAAGGGTCGGCCACGAGTGGTGAGAGGTTTGGCGGAATGACGCGTTACGAGGATCTGCCCTACCGCACCTGCGTCGGGGTGATGCTGCTCAACAAGGACGGACTGGTCTTCATCGGGCGCCGCGCCGGCGGCATCGAGCATGTCGACGAGAGCCATGTCTGGCAGATGCCGCAAGGCGGCGTCGATCCCGGTGAGGATACCTGGGAGGCCGCCATGCGCGAACTTTACGAGGAGACCAGCGTGCGCTCGGTGGAACGGCTCGGCGAGGTTGCCGACTGGCTCACCTATGACATTCCGCGCACGGTCGCGGGCCGCGCCTGGAAGGGCCGTTACCGCGGCCAGCGCCAGAAATGGTACGCCATGCGCTTCACCGGGAAGGACAGCGAGATCGACGTCGCCCACCCCGGCGGCGGCGGTCACAAGGCGGAATTCGTCACCTGGCGCTGGGAGCCGATGAAGAATCTTTCCTCGCTGATCATTCCGTTCAAGCGCCCGGTCTATGATCGCGTGGTGCAGGAATTCTCTGCGTTGGCGCACGACTGATGCATGACCCGTCGTTCCGGGGCGATGCGACAGCATCGAACCCGGAACCTCGAGATTCCGGGCTCGCGCTTCGCGCCCCGGAATGACAGCGAGAAGCGAACCAGTGCCCGATCAAAAACCCTATCGTCCCAATGTCGGGATCGCGCTGTTCAATGCCGACGGCCTGGTGCTGATCGGCCACCGCTTCCGGGGTGACGGCCCCGAGATCATCCTGCCGGGGCTCGACTGGCAGATGCCGCAGGGCGGCGTCGACGACGGCGAGAATCTGCGCGATGCCGCGATGCGCGAGCTCTGGGAAGAGACCGGCGTGATCCACGCCGACTATCTCGGCGAGAGCGACTGGCTCGCTTACGAGTTTCCACCCTATGACGGACCGCAAACGCATCGCCTGGCGAAATTCCGCGGCCAGCGGCAAAAATGGTTCGCGCTGCGCTTCACGGGGCGTGACGAGGAGATCGATCCGCTGACGCCGCGCAACGGACAGCCCGCCGAGTTCGATGCCTGGCGCTGGGAGCGTCTCGACCGTGTCGCCCATCTCGTGGTGCCGTTCCGCCGCGAGGTCTATCGCGCGGTGGCACTGCAGTTTGCAAAGTACGCGCGCTGACCAGTGCGCATCGGCCGCTGACGAAGTTGTAGGACGACATTTCGGCCTGCCAATTCCTCATCCTGAGGAGCGCGCTGTCGCGCGCGTCTCGAAGGATGAATGGCCCCGCTGGTGGCCCTCCCCTTCGAGACGCCGCGCACGCGCGGCTCCTCAGGGTGAGGGTTAGACGTTTGCGTGTGCGGCTCGGCCAGCTAGTTCGGCCCCACCGTGAACGGGCCGATGGCGATGACGTGGCAATCGCTGTCGCGCTTGGCACAATCGTTAAGCGCCGTGTTGACGGCGCCCTGCTCGTCCGCGGACTTCAGCCCGAGGCCCGGACGTCCGGTGGTGCCGACGGCGACCGCGTTCCAGCCCATCGCATCGCCGAGCTTGCGCACGACGTCATCGCGCGCGTCGGCCGCGATCGACGCATTGCTCGCGGCGTGGAAGAATCCGGTGACCTTGAACAGGCTCGGAATCGGCACGACGAAATTATCGTCGACCGCGACGATCATGCAGGCGGCGCCGGCGATCGCGCCGCAGGATTCCAGCGCGCGCCGCATCGCCTCGTCGGGCGACGACGCGCCGATATTCATGAAATACTGAGTCCCGCCAGGGCCGAGCGCGAGCGCGCGCGACTTGGCCCCCGGGACGAACATGGTCTCGAGTCGTTGCTTGCCGGGATCGCGCAACAGCGGCACGTCCTTCGATGCGAAGGCGCGCTGGGTCATCGCGTCGTTCCGCATGAAGGGCTGCGCGGGCATCGGCGGCTTGCCGTGCATATAGACCACGGTGTTGCCGACCGCATAGATCTCGCAGCGGCGCGGAGATTGTGCGGTATCGGCGTGCTTCTGGCACTGCTCGACGGCAGCATTTCGTGCAGCGTCCTCGCTCGGCTGATTGAACACCGCAGCGTTGAAGCCGGCAATGTTCAACGCGAACGCCTTGAAGTCTGCGGCCGCCGCGTATTCGTTGCTGAGATAGCCACGAACGCGGTCGCTGACGAAGGGGACGGAGTCTGCCGGAAACTTGGCTGCTGCGGTCGCGGTCGGGGTTGCCGTCGGGGTCGCAGTCGGCGCGCTTGCAGGCAGCGTTGCCGCCGGGCTGGCCGCAGGCGCGCTCGACACGGCGGCCGAGGTTGCGCTTGGTGCCGGGCTCGAGGTCGCAACCGCCGTCGATGACTGCTCCAGCTTGGTGAAGTAGAGAAAGCCCGCGACGCCGATCGCGACGATCGAGACCACCGCGACCACCAGCGGCCACATCCAGTTCGGCGTCGACGTGGCCTTCGCACCCGGCTTCTTGACCTGCGGTGTCGAATAGCTTCCGTCCTCGCGGCGCATCGCGACCATGTAGGCATGCACGGGGGTCGGAATGTTCTTGACCTCCTGCGCCCCGATGTCTGCGAACTGCACCGAGAGCTTGTTGGCGACCTGCTCGTGCACAGCGCGCGAAACGCAGATGCCGCCGACTTCGGCCAGTCCTTCGAGGCGTGCGGCAATGTTGACGCCATCGCCCAACAGATCACCGTCACGCTCGACCACGTCGCCGATGGTGATGCCGATGCGGAACGACATCTGCCGGCTCGGCGGATAGGCCATGTTGCGGGTCCGCAGGGACTCCTGGATGTCGATCGCACAGCGCACCGCATCCACTGCGCTCGGAAATTCCGCGAGCACGGCATCGCCGGCGGTATTGAAGATCCGCCCGCCGGCTTTCGCGATGAAATCGTCGACGACCGCCCGATAGGACGCAAGACGCCGCAGCGTCTCCTCTTCGTCTTCCGCGACCAGCCTGGAATAGCCGGCAATATCGGCTGCAAAGATCGCCGCGATCTTGCGTTTCATCTGCACCAGCCCTGGAACTCCAAATGCGGCGGCAGAATGCCGTTATCCAGGACGCGGTGCAATAACGTTTCAGCGCCCGCCACGAGAGTGACGAGCGCTGAATTTGTTAGGGTTTTTCGACGAAGAGGCGATGCACGCCAGATCAGTGCATCGCCGTCGTGTTGAGCTGCTGCTGGATGCTCTTGAAGCGATCAAGCCGCGTAATCGCGAGATCGAGTTCGTAGCCCTCCTTCTCGGAGAGCTTTTCCTGCATCTGCGCAATCGTATCGGCAAATTGCGCCTGATCGAGCTCTTCGATCGATGTCGCGACGTCGGCGAGGACTGTCAGGCGGTTGTCAGAGACTTCGGCGAGACCGCCGGTCACGATGACCTTCTGCTTCTGGCCGCCGGCGATGATCGTCAGGATGCCCGGCCGCACCGCGGCCACGACGGGAGCGTGTCCGGCGAGCACGCCGAAATCACCTTCCCAACCGGGAATGTCGACCTGATCGACCTCGCCGGAGAAGGCGAGCTTTTCGGGAGAGACGAGATCGAAATGGAAGGTGGCCATGTAGGAAACCTGCGGATGGTGGGTAGCGAATGGCGAGTGGCAAAGAAGGGAGCGGCTATTCGCCACTCCCTATTCGCAATTCCCTGCTTAGGCCGCCTCGGCAGCCAGCTTCTTGCCCTTCTCGACCGCCTCTTCGATGGTGCCGACCATGTAGAAGGCGGCTTCCGGGAGGTGGTCGTACTTGCCTTCGCAGAGGCCGCGGAAGCCCTTGATGGTGTCCGCGAGGTCGACGAACTTGCCGGGCGAGCCGGTGAAGACTTCGGCGACGTGGAACGGCTGCGACAGGAAGCGCTCGATCTTGCGGGCGCGGGCCACCGTCAGCTTGTCCTCTTCCGAGAGCTCGTCCATGCCGAGAATGGCGATGATGTCCTGGAGCGACTTGTAGCGCTGCAGCACCTGCTGGACCTGGCGAGCGGTGTCGTAGTGCTCCTGACCGACGACGAGCGGCGAGAGCATGCGCGAGGTCGAGTCGAGTGGGTCCACCGCCGGGTAGATGCCCTTTTCCGAGATCGCGCGCGACAGCACGGTCGTGGCGTCAAGATGCGCGAACGAGGTCGCGGGCGCCGGATCGGTCAAGTCGTCGGCCGGAACGTAGATGGCCTGCACCGAGGTGATCGAGCCCTTCTGCGTGGTGGTGATGCGCTCCTGCAGCGCGCCCATGTCGGTGGCCAGCGTCGGCTGATAACCCACCGCCGAAGGAATACGGCCGAGCAGCGCCGACACTTCCGAACCGGCTTGCGTGAAGCGGAAGATGTTGTCGACGAAGAACAGCACGTCCTGGCCCTGGTCGCGGAAGTGCTCAGCGACGGTCAGACCGGTGAGACCGACGCGGGCGCGGGCGCCCGGCGGCTCGTTCATCTGGCCGAACACCAGCGCGCACTTCGACTTCACGCTCGGATCCGGATTGTGCGGATCGGCGTTGACCTTGGACTCGATGAACTCGTGATAGAGGTCGTTGCCCTCGCGGGTGCGCTCGCCCACGCCGGCGAACACCGAGTAACCGCCGTGCGCCTTGGCGACGTTGTTGATCAGCTCCTGAATCAGCACGGTCTTGCCGACGCCGGCGCCGCCGAACAGGCCGATCTTGCCGCCCTTCGCGTAGGGCGCGAGAAGATCGACGACCTTGATGCCGGTGACGAGAATTTCGGCTTCCGTCGACTGCTCGGTGTAGGTCGGCGCTTCCTGGTGGATCGCGCGGATGCCCTCGGCCTTGATGGGACCGGCTTCATCGATCGGCTCGCCGATGACGTTCATGATGCGGCCCAGCGTGCCGTCACCAACAGGAACCGAGATCGGCTGACCGGTGTCGGTCACTTCCTGGCCGCGCACCAGACCTTCGGTGGCGTCCATCGCGATCGTGCGGACGGTCGACTCGCCGAGATGCTGGGCGACTTCGAGGACCAAGCGGTTGTTGCCGTTCTTGGTCTCGAGCGAATTGAGAATGGCCGGCAGGTGGCCTTCGAACTGCACGTCGACGACGGCGCCCATGACCTGGGTAACGCGACCGACCTGGGTGGCTGCTGTAGCCATTGACTGTCTCCTTCGATCCGAATTTCGCTTCCGGTCAGACTGCTTCTGCGCCGGAGATGATTTCGATGAGTTCCTTGGTGATCTGCGCCTGACGCGTGCGGTTGTAGACCAGCGTCTGCTTGCGGATCATTTCGCCGGCGTTGCGGGTGGCGTTGTCCATCGCCGACATCTGCGCGCCGTAGAACGAAGCGTTGTTCTCGAGCAGCGCGCGGAAGACCTGCACCGCAAGATTGCGCGGCAACAGGCGGGTGAGGATCTCGTCCTCTTCCGGCTCGTATTCGTAGGACGTCGTTGTCGCGCCGGCGGCGGACTCCTCGACGACCAGCGGGATCACCTGCTGGGCGGTCGGGATCTGCGCGATCACCGACTTGAATTGCGAGTAGAACAGCGTGCAGACGTCGAACTCGCCGGCCTCGAAGCGCGCCAGCACCTTCTTTGCGATATGCTCGGCGTTGACGAAGCCGAGCTGGCGCACAGAGCGAAGGTCCAGATGCTCGACGATCTGCTTGTCGAACAGGCGGCGGAGCTGCTCATAGCCCTTGCGGCCGACGCAGAAGAATTTGACTTCCTTGCCCTCGTTCTGAAGGGCCAACGCGCGCTCGCGCGCCAGACGCACGATCGAGGAGTTGAACGCACCGGAGAGGCCGCGCTCGCCGGTGCAGACCAGGAGCAGGTGGACCTGATCCTTGCCGGTGCCGGTGAGCAGCGCAGGCGCGCCGGGCGAGGCCGCCGCGGCGCTGGCGATATTGGCGATCACGGCAGACATCTTGTCTGCATAGGGACGCGCCGCTTCGGCGGCAGACTGGGCGCGGCGCAGCTTCGACGCCGCCACCATCTGCATGGCCTTGGTGATCTTCTGCGTCGCCTTGGTGGAGGCGATGCGGACCCGCATGTCTTTAAGTGAAGCCATTCTCAGTTCACCCCCGCGGTTCGACCCTTACGATCAAGCCGCTAGCCTATCTCAGTCGTCATGCCCGGGCTTGTCCCGGGCATCCACGTCTTCGCCTTTCCACGCGGTAAGGCGTGGATGGCCGGGACAAGCCCCGCCATGACGGCTTTTTGTTAAGCCAAGCTCTTCGCGAAGCCTTCGACCACGGCCTTCAGCTTGGCGGCGGTGTCGTCCGAAAGATCGCGGCTGTCGCGGATCGCATTGAGGATCTCGACGTTCTTGCCGCGCAGCAGCGACAGCAGACCATCCTCGAACGCCTTGATCTTGTTGAGCGGCAGCGGATCGAGATAGCCGTTGGTGCCGGCCCAGATCACGCAGACCTGCTCTTCCATCTTCAGCGGCGAGAACTGCGGCTGCTTCAGCAGCTCGGTCAGACGCGAGCCGCGGTTGAGCAGGCGTTGAGTCGAGGCGTCGAGGTCGGAGCCGAACTGCGCGAACGCCGCCATTTCGCGGTACTGCGCGAGCTCACCCTTGATCTTGCCGGCGACCTTCTTGGTAGCCTTGGTCTGCGCGGACGAACCGACGCGCGACACCGACAGACCGACGTTCACCGCGGGACGGATGCCCTGGAAGAACAGGTCGGTTTCCAGGAAGATCTGGCCATCGGTGATCGAGATGACGTTGGTCGGGATGTAGGCCGACACGTCGTTGGCCTGGGTTTCGATGACCGGCAGCGCCGTCAGCGAGCCCGAGCCCTGGTCCTTGTTGAGCTTCGCCGCGCGCTCGAGCAGACGGGAGTGCAGGTAGAACACGTCGCCCGGATAGGCTTCGCGGCCCGGCGGGCGGCGCAGCAGCAGCGACATCTGGCGGTAGGCGACGGCCTGCTTGGACAAGTCGTCATAGATGATGACCGCGTGCATGCCGTTGTCGCGGAAGTACTCGCCCATGGTGCAGCCGGTGAAGGGGGCGATGTACTGCATCGGCGCCGGATCCGAGGCGGTGGCGGCGACGACGATCGAATATTCCAGCGCGCCCTGCTCTTCCAGCACCTTCACGAACTGGGCAACGGTCGAACGCTTCTGGCCGATCGCGACGTAGACGCAATACAGCTTGATGTTCTCGTCGGGCTGCGCGTTGAGCGGCTTCTGGTTCAGGATGGTGTCGAGCGCGATCGCGGTCTTGCCGGTCTGCCGGTCGCCGATGATCAGCTCGCGCTGGCCGCGGCCGATCGGGATCAGGGCGTCGATCGCCTTGAGGCCGGTCGCCATCGGCTCGTTCACCGACTTGCGCGGAATGATGCCGGGCGCCTTGACGTCGACGCGCATGCGCTTGTCGGCCTGGATCGGACCCTTGCCGTCGATGGGGTTGCCGAGTGCGTCGACGACGCGGCCGAGCAGGCCCTTGCCGACCGGCGCGTCCACGATGGCGCGGGTGCGCTTGACGGTCTGGCCTTCCTTGATCTCGCGGTCGGCGCCGAAGATGACCACGCCGACGTTGTCGGTTTCGAGGTTCAGCGCCATGCCGCGGGTGCCGTTCTCGAACTCGACCATTTCGCCGGCCTGGACGTTGTCCAGACCATAGACGCGGGCGATGCCGTCGCCGACGGACAGCACCTGTCCGACTTCGGAGACTTCAGCTTCCTGGCCGAAATTCTTGATCTGGTCCTTGAGGATCGCGGAAATTTCCGCGGCGCGGATGTCCATCAGCCTGCCTCTTTCATCGCGTGCTTGATCGAATTGAGTTTGGTGCGAAGCGAGCTATCGATCATGCGGCTGCCAAGCTTGACGACGAGGCCACCGATGATCGAGGGATCGACTTTCACGTTGAGCGCGACGTCCTTGCCGGTCACCGACTTGAGGGCGACCTTGAGGGCGTCGAGATTCTTGTCCGAGAGCGGCTCCGCGACGGTCACGTCGGCAGAGGCCTCGCCTTTATACTTGGCGACCAGCGCGCCGTAGGCGCGGATGACGTCGGCCACCGCGAACAGCCGGCGGTTGGCGGTCAGCACCTTGAGGAAATTGGCGGAAATGCCGGTGATGCCGGCCTTGTCCAGCACCGCGGACAGCGCCTTGGACTGGGCATCCGCCGAGAACACCGGGCTGCGGACGAGGCGCTTCAGATCGGCGCTGTCGCTGAGCATGGTGCCGAACCGGTCGAGATCGGCTTTGACCTCATCGACCACATTCTGGTCGCGGGCCAGTTCAAACAAGGCCGTTGCATAACGGCCGGACACACCTGAAACGGACGTATCTTCTGCAGCCACAGACGCGCTCTTTATAGCTGTCAAATTCGCAAGGGAAAAACCGTCGCCACGAAGCGGCGCCTAGCGATCCAAGCCCTTGGAATTCAAGCGGGACTTCGATTTCCGACCGACACAGGGAAGTGCCGGGCTCGTTAAAATCGCGGCTTTGCTAACATAGCAGGCGCGCAGGTGCAACATGACGCCAAATTAAAGGCTGCGGCTCTCCGTCCCTGATGTGGTCACAGGTGCTGCGAGGCCAACGGGCTGCGCCGCAATTTTTGACGACGCCCAGAAGCGCCGACCGATCGGCCCGACAGGAATTCGTTCCTGCCTTTTTCGCATACCGGCCATGAACACAGCTCGCAGAGGCGTGAGGTCGGCAGCCGCCGCTTCACTTGGTCAATTACTTATCAAATTCTCAACACGTCGGCCGATAACTTGGCTCTACAGTATTCGCAAGTATTCCATCGGTTAATAAATCGTTAAAGCCAGGGACAACAAAATATCCGAGAAAAATCCGATCGGATAACAAGATGTCTCAGCCCGACACATGACGAAATTACTGCCCAATTCATGCCGCATTGCAACGTGAAACGCGCAATCGCTCACAACCTGATGGGGGCTCCACTAGCCACATATGTGGCAATACTAGCGTAGGGACCAATAAATGTTGTCATTGAAACCGCTGGGGTTCGCCCGGCCGCAGACGGCGATCGCTTTCGTCGCTGCCACTCTCGTCATCGGTGGAACTGCCACCGAAGCTTCCGCCAAACCCCGGCACCACCATTTCCGGCACCATCACCACCACGAGGCCAGCACCAGCGATTCGAATGCAGGCTCCTGGATGAACGCCAACGCCTCCGTGACGCCCTCCTCGGGTTCCGGCCACAGCTTCTCCGGCATGGCCTCCTATTACGGCAACGAGTCCGGCAGCCGCACCGCGTCGGGCGCACGCTTCAACCAGAACGCCATGACCGCGGCGCACCGTTCGCTGCCGTTCGGCACCAAGCTGCGCGTCACCCATGGCGGCCAGAGCGTCATCGTCACCATCAATGACCGTGGCCCGTTCGTTCGCGGCCGTGTCCTCGATCTCTCCACCGGCGCTGCCCGCGCCATCGGCCTGACCGGCGCCGGCGTCGGCCGCGTGACCGCCGAGGTCGTCTCCTGACGCGTCGTTCGACGCGCATCTCATAACGAGCCCGGCAGCTTCATCGTCCGTAACGGACCTTGTGAGATTTGCTGCGTTCGAAACAAGCCCGCCGTCTTGGGGGACGGCGGGCTTTTTCGTGTGTACCCGTCGCTTTTCACTCGGCCGTCATTCCGGGGCGATGCGCAGCATCGAACCCGGAATGACAGTGGGCAACTACAAAAAGCTCTGCGGGTCGACGTCGGTCTCGAGCTTGAGATTGCCTTTGGGCTTCGGCGCCACGGCAAGCCAGTTGCGCAAATAGTCCGAGAGATCGAAGCCGCGCGCTGATTTCACCAGGATCCGGAAACGATAACGGCCCTTGATCACGGCGAGCGGCGCTTCGGCGGGGCCCAGCACCTTCACGCGCTCGTCGCGCGGCGCCAGCGCAACGAGCCGGCGCGCAAAGCCTTCCGCACTCGGGCGATCGCCGGCGGAAATGATCAGGCCGGCGAGCCGCCCGAACGGCGGGTAGAGCGTGCGCTCACGCAGATCAATCTCGCTGTCGTAGAAGGCTTCGCGATCGCAGGCGATCAGCGCCTTCATCACGGGATGCTCGGGCTGATGCGTCTGCAAATAGCCGACGCCGCGGCCCTGCTCGCGGCCGGCGCGGCCGATCACCTGGTTGAGCAACTGCCAGGTGCGCTCGGCGGCGCGCGGATCGCCGTTGGAAAGGCCGAGATCCGCATCGACGACGCCGACCAGATTGAGCCGCGGAAAATTGTGACCCTTGGCGACGAGCTGGGTGCCGATGATGATGTCGACGCGGCCCTCGGCAATGTCATTCAGCTCCGAGCGCATGGTCTCGATCGAGGTGATCAGATCGCTCGACAGCACCATGGTGCGCGCTTGCGGAAACAGCGCAGCCGCCTCCTCCTGCAACCGCTCGACGCCGGGCCCGACCGCGACCAGCGATTCCTCCGCCGCGCAATGCGGGCAGACGTTCGGCCGCGGCATCGAGAAACCACAGTGATGGCAGACCAGCCGCTGGCGGAACCTGTGATCGACCAGCCAGGCATCGCAGATGGTGCAGGCAAAGCGGTGACCGCAGGCGCGGCACAGCGTCAGCGGCGCATAACCGCGGCGATTGAGGAACAGCAGCGCCTGCTCGCGCCGCTCGATCGCGGTCTTGATCTCGCCGGCGAGCCGCGGCGAGATGAAGCGGCCGCGCGCCGGCTGCTCGCGGCGCAGGTCGATCGCCTCGATATGCGGCATGTGCTGGCCGCCGAAGCGCGAAGGCAGCGCGATGCGCTGATAGCGTCCCTTGCGCGCATTGACCTCTGATTCGACCGACGGCGTGGCAGAGGCCAGCACGATCGGAATCTTTGCGATATGCGCCCGCACCACTGCCATGTCGCGGGCGTGATAATGCACGCCGTCATCCTGCTTGTAGGCCTGATCGTGCTCTTCATCGACGACGATGAGGCCGAGATTGGCGTAGGGCAGGAACAGCGCCGAGCGCGCGCCGACCACGACCGGCGCGATCCCTTCCGAGATCGCTGCCCAATTGCGCGCGCGGGTGCGCGGGGTCAGCTCCGAATGCCATTCCAGCGGCCGCACGCCAAAACGTTGCGTGAAGCGATCGAGGAACTGGCCGGTGAGCGCGATCTCCGGCATCAGGATCAACGACTGCTTGCCGCGGCGGATGGTCTCGGCGACCGCCTCGAAATAGACCTCGGTCTTGCCCGAGCCGGTGACACCGTCGAGCAGGGCGACATGAAAGGTGCCGTTGGCCGCAAGCGCCCGCATCGCGTCGACCGCCGCGCGCTGGAGGTGCGTGAACTCCGGCTGGCCGTAGGCTGGATCGGGCGCCGGCGGTGGTGGCGGCGGCGGCAACGGCTCGACCGTCAAGGTGCCTTCGTCGACGAGGCCATCGATCACCCCGGCCGAGACGCCCGCCTCCTTCACGACATCGGACTTGCCGTGCAGCAGACGATCCGACAGCACCTCGATCACCCGCCGCCGTGCCGGCGTCAGGCGCCTTGGCGGATCGCCGACCAGCCGCACGCCGGCACGCGTCCGCTCGGGGCCGAGGTTCTCGCCCATGCGCAGGCACATGCGCAAAACCATGCCGCGCGGACCGAGCGTGTAGTTGGCGACCCAATCCACGAGCGCGCGCAGCTCGCCCTTCAGCGGCGGGACCTCGAGCTTCTCGCTGACGTCCTTGAGGCGATTGTGCAGGCGCGGATCCGGATTGGCGTTCTCCGCCCACACCACCGCCAGCACCTCGCGCGGGCCAAGCGGCACGCCGACGAGATCGCCCGCCTTCAATTCCATGCCGCGCGGCACGCGGTAGGAATAGGTCTGGTCGAGCGCGACCGGCACCAGCACGTCGACCATGCGGGTCGAAATGGCCTGGGGAGCGTTGCGCGGCGAGTGATCCATGACCAGTCTTTGACGGAGAATCGGCACCTTGGGACGTTCAGGCTAGCGCCGCCGAGCGGCCTTAGCGAACGATAAACGGGTGGGATGCGATATACTGTGCGGAATCACCACGTCCAGAGCTCAAGTCAGGGCTTCATGAGCAGAGCGGCCGCCGCCCCGAAAATCGAGCTCGCCAGCGCCGATGACAGCATCGCGCAGGAGATGATGCGCTGGCTGTCGCATCTCGGCGCCGAGCGGCGGCTGTCGCCGAAGACGCTGGAGGCCTATGCCCGCGACCTCAGGCAGTGCCTGGATTTCCTCTGCACCCATTGGGGCGAGCGCGTGACGGTGAAGCGCTTCGCTGCGCTCGAGGCCAGTGACATCAGAGCCTTCATGGCGATGCGCCGCGCCGACGACGTCGCAGGCCGCTCGCTGATGCGCGCGCTCGCGGGCCTTCGCTCGTTCGGCCGCTTCCTGGAGCGCGAAGGCAAGGGCAAGGTCGGCGCGCTCTCGGCGATCCGCGCGCCGAAGGTGGCCAAGAGCCTGCCGAAGCCGCTCCCGATGGCATCTGCCAAACGCCTCACCGACGCCGACGAACGCGCCGGCGAAGAGCGCGAAACCTGGATCCTCGTGCGCGACGCCGCCGTGATGGCTCTGCTCTACGGCTCGGGCCTGCGCATCTCGGAAGCCCTTGGACTGAAGCGGCGCGACGTGCCGCGCCCCGGCGAAGGCGATGTGCTCGTCGTCACCGGCAAGGGCAACAAGACGCGCATGGTGCCGGTGCTGCAAAATGTGCTGGCCCTGGTCGCCGAATATGTCGCGATGTGCCCGCATTCGCTTCCCGCCGAAGGACCGATCTTCGTCGGCGCGCGCGGCGGTCCATTGAGCCCGCGCATCATCCAGCTCGCGATGGAGCGGCTGCGCGGCGCGCTCGGCCTGCCCGACAGCGCGACGCCGCACGCGCTTCGGCATTCCTTCGCCACGCATCTGTTGTCGCGCGGCGGCGATTTGCGCGCGATCCAGGAGCTGCTTGGCCACTCCTCGCTTTCCACCACGCAGGTCTACACCGGCATCGATTCCGAGCGGCTGCTCGAAGTCTATGCCAGCGCGCACCCGCGGCGCTGACACACCGACGTCACAACTTGCTTGCCTCTTGCGCGCGCCGCGCAGTTCGGTCAATCGTGGGGAACCGAGGCAGGAGAAATATTATGAGCGCACACGAAAGCATGGAGCACGCGGAGCATGCCGAGCACGCATCCAGCGAGAACAAGAAGATCGCCCTTCTGATCGCGGTGCTGGCGCTGTTCCTTGCGATCTCCGAGACGCTCGGCAAGGGTGCGCAGACCGAGGCGATCAGCAAGAATGTCGAGGCCGCCAATCTCTGGGCGTTCTTCCAGGCCAAGAGCGTTCGCCGTACCGTGGTGCAGACCGCGGCCGAGCAGGGCAAGCTCACGCTGGGCTCAGCCGCAGACGACGCCACCAAGGCGGCCGTCCAGAAGCAGATCGAGGACTGGCAGAAGACAGCGGCGCGTTATCGCTCCGAGCCGGAGACCGGTGAAGGCACCGAGCAGCTTGCGGAGAAGGCCAAGCACGCCGAGCACGAGCGTGACGAGGCGACCGCAAAGTATCACCACTTCGAGCTGGCCTCGGCCGCCTTCCAGATTGGAATCGTGCTGGCGTCCGCCACCATCATCACCGGCATCGTTGCGCTCGCCTATGTCGGCGGCATCCTGACGCTCGCCGGCATGGTGATGACCGGGCTCGGCCTGTGGTGGCCGCATCTGTTGCATCTGCACGGGTAGCAGGACGCCGGAGACGGCGCAGCAATCAGTCACCATACATACCGCTGTCATGCCCCGGCTTGACCGGGGCATCCAGTACGCCGCGGCTTCTCCGCTCATGCGTCGCTGTCTCTGGAATACTGGATTGCCCGCTCCAGTGCGCAAGTGCGCACAAGGCGGGCAATGACACCGAATATGTGGCGGAGAGCTACCGCGCCTCGTGCACACTCTTGCGGAAGCGCTGGATCAGGCGGAGCGCCCGTGAGGACCAGCCTTCGCCGTTACCAGTGAGGGCATTCTTGATGCGCAGCTTGATCGGCTCGACCAGCGCCGTCGATTTGGCGCGGATCATCATCACGAAGTCATAGAGCCGCTCGAACCACGCCATCTCCAGCAGCTTGTCGCGCGTCACGTCGAACACGAAGGCGGTGACGCCGACGCCGAGCAGTTTGGCGAACAGGATCGTGAACACCGCGCTCATCCAATATTCGTGGGTGAGCAACCACAGCCCGACCAGCTTGAGCGGAAACAGCGGGATGATCGGCACGATGAAGACGATCAGCGTCATCGCCGGCGACAGCGCATCGACGCGTTCGGTCAGCCATTGCTTGAACTGCGCGAGCGGGATCGCGGCGACGACACGCGCCACGATCGGCTCGAGATGGTCCCACAGCCAGGCTTCGATCAAAAAGATGATCGCCAGCAGGACCCAGACCGGTTGAAGAAGGCGGCGCAGCATGTGTTTCCCGCCCGATTCGGCTCGGCGCGTCGCCTACATATGGATGGCCCGCTTGCCGACTGCAAGCGCGGCTTCCTTGACGGCCTCGGAGCGGGTCGGATGCGCATGGCAGGTGCGGGCGAGATCTTCCGCGCTGCCCCCAAACTCCATCAGCACACACGCCTCGTGGATCATTTCGCCAGCCTCACGGCCGACAATGTGCACGCCAAGCACACGATCCGTCTTCGCATCTGCGAGAATCTTCACAAAACCGTCGGTGGTCTGGTTGACCTTGGAGCGGCCGTTGGCGGTAAAGGGAAACTTCCCGACCGTGTAGGCCACGCCCGCCTGCTTCAGCTCTTCCTCGGTCTTGCCGACGGAGGACACTTCCGGCGTGGTATACACCACACCTGGGATCACGTCGTAGTTCACGTGGCCGGCCTGGCCGGCGAGAATTTCCGCAACCGCGACGCCTTCGTCTTCCGCCTTGTGCGCAAGCATCGGGCCGGCGACGACATCGCCGATGGCGTAGACGCCCTTCAGGGTGGTCGCGAAGTGAGCATCGATCTGGACGCGGCCGCGGTTATCAAGCGCAACGCCGGCCTCCTTCAGCCCCAGGCCATCAGTGTAGGGCACGCGGCCGATGCAGACCAGCACGACATCAGCCTCGATGGTCTCAGCCGCACCGCCCGCGGCCGGCTCGATCTTCGCAAGCAGTGCCTTGCCGTTCGTTTCGACGCCGGTGACCTTCGAGCCCAGCTTGAACGCGAATCCCTGCTTTTCCAGCATGCGTTGAAATTGTCGTGCGACTTCACCGTCCATGCCCGGCAGGATGCGATCGAGGAATTCGACGACCATGACTTCGGACCCGAGCCTGCGCCACACCGAGCCAAGCTCGAGCCCGATCACGCCGGCTCCGATGACCAGCAACCTGCCCGGCACCTTCTCCAGCGACAGCGCGCCGGTCGACGACACGATGCGCTTCTCGTCGATCTCGATGCCCTTGAGCCGCGCGATGTCCGAGCCGGTGGCGATCACGATGTTCTTGGTATCGACGACTTGCGACTTGCCGTCCGCGGACACCTCGACCTTGCCGGTGCCGAGGATCTTGCCGTTGCCCTTGAGCACGTCGATCTTGTTCTTCTTCATCAGGAACTCGACGCCCTTGACGTTGCCGTCGATGCCCTGCTGCTTGAAGTTCATCATCGCCGGAAGCTCGAGCTTCGGCGCCGAGACCGAGACGCCCATCTTGGCAAAGGAGTGCGCGGCTTCCTCGAACATCTCGGAAGCATGCAGCAGCGCCTTCGACGGCATGCAGCCGACATTGAGGCAGGTGCCGCCAAGCGTTGAATTCTTCTCCACCACGGCGACTTTCATGCCGAGCTGCGCTGCGCGCACCGCGCAGACATAACCGCCCGGTCCGGTGCCGATGACGACGAGATCGTAGGTAGCCATGAGAGGAAGTCCCGTAGGTTAAGCGTGAAAGGATGTGTCAGCGTCCGCCGGACACATCGAGAATGGCTGAGGTGACGTAAGAGGCATCGTCCGACATCAGCCAGACGATGGCATTGGCGATTTCCTCGGCGGTGCCGACGCGCTTCATCGGCACCGAATGGGCCAGACGATGGGCCCGATCGGGCTCGCCGCCGGCGGCGTGGATTTCGGTGTCGATCAGGCCCGGGCGGATGCCCGCGACGCGAATGCCTTCGCTGGCGACCTCGTAGCCGAGGCCGACGGTGAAGGAATCGATCGCGCCCTTGGAGGCGGCATAGTCGACATAGGTGTTGGGCGAGCCGAGCTTGGCGGCGACCGACGACAGATTGACGATGACGCCGCCCTTGCCACCGTGCTTGGTCGACATCCGCTTCACCGCCTCGCGTGCGCAGAGGATGGAGCCGGTGACGTTGACGGCCATCACGCGCTGGATGCGCTCAGCCGACATCTCGTCGACGCGCACGCCGCTCTTGCCGACAATACCGCCATTGTTGACGAGCGCGCCGAGCGTGCCGAACTGGTCGGCGGCCTTGAACAGCGCGAGGACATCTTGCTCCTCGGCGACATCGCATTTCACCGCGATCGCCTTGCCGTTCCTGGCTTCGATCGCGGCGACGACTTCATCGGCAGCCTTCTTGTTGCTGGCATAGCCGACGACCACGCGAAAACCGCGCGCCGCCGCTGCAAGCGCAGTGGCGCGGCCGATGCCACGGCTGCCGCCGGTGATGATCGCAACCTTGTCCGTCACGTTCGCCTCCATCCTTGCGCACAGGCCGTCGCCCGTGCAGGCGACGGCACTTTCAAGACTTTGGGTGTCAGAGGTCCAGGACCAGCCGCGCCGGATCTTCCAGGCTCTCCTTGACGCGAACCAGGAAGGTCACGGCTTCCTTGCCGTCGATCACGCGGTGATCGTAGGACAGCGCCAGATACATCATCGGGCGGACCTCGATCTTGCCACCGATCACCATCGGCCGCTCTTGAATCTTGTGCATGCCGAGGATGCCGGACTGCGGCGCGTTCAGGATCGGCGTCGACATCAGCGAGCCGTAGATGCCACCATTCGTGATGGTGAACGTGCCGCCCTGCATCTCCTCGATCTTGAGCTGGCCGTCACGCGCACGGCGGCCGAAATCGGCGATGCCCTTTTCGATATCCGCGATCGACTTCTGGTCGCAATCGCGGACCACGGGAACGACAAGTCCCTTGTCGGTGCCGACGGCGACGCCGATGTGATAGTAGTTCTTGTAGATCAGGTCGGTGCCGTCGATCTCGGCGTTGACCGCCGGGATGTCCTTCAGCGCCTGCACGACCGCCTTGGTGAAGAAGCCCATGAAGCCGAGCTTGGAGCCGTGCTTCTTCTCGAACACATCCTTGTAGTGCGCGCGCAGCGCCATGACGTTGGTCATGTCGACCTCGTTGAAGGTCGTCAGCATCGCAGCGGTGTTCTGCACGTCCTTGAGGCGCCGCGCGATGGTCTGGCGCAGACGGGTCATCTTGACGCGCTCCTCGCGCGCGGCGTCGTCGGCCGGCGACGGGGCACGCACCTGCACGGCCGCGGCCGGCTGGTTGACCGGGGTCGGCGCGGAAGCGGCGCGCTCGATCGCGGCAAGCATGTCGCCCTTGGTGACGCGGCCGTCCTTGCCCGAGCCCGGAACGGTCGAGGCATCGATGCCGGTCTCGGCCGAGAGCTTTCGCACCGATGGGGCGAGCGGCGCATCGGCGGGCGCGGCCTTGGGCGCTGCAGGCGCGGGCGCCGCAGCTGGCGCGGCGGCAGCGGCAGGCTTGGCGGGAGCGGCGGCCGGCTTGGCAGCACCGGCGCCATCGGTGATCTGTCCAAGCAGCGCGCCGACCGCAACCGTCGCACCGTCAGCGGCAATGATCTCGCTGAGCGTGCCGGCCGAGGGCGCCGGCACTTCGATGGTGACCTTGTCGGTCTCGAGCTCCACCAGGGGCTCGTCGACGGCGACGGGATCGCCGGCCTTCTTGAACCAGCGGCCGATGGTGGCCTCGGTGACGGATTCGCCGAGCGTCGGCACACGAATTTCAGTCATGGTCTTTTCCCTAAGATCGCTTGTGCGGTCATGAATTTCATACGTCATTGCCCGCGCAGGCGGGCAATCCAGTACGCCGTGACCTTCGTGATCAGAAGGAACGCCGCGGAGTACTGGATGCCCCGCCTTCGCGGGGCATGACGACGTCTTAAAAACCTATCAGCTCAGTGCTTCGTCCAGGAACGCCTTGAGCTGCGCCTGGTGCTTCGACATCAAGCCCGTCGCCGTCGCGGCGGAGGCGGCGCGGCCAACATAGCGCGGACGCCGGCTTACGCCGTTCACCTGGTTGAGCACCCATTCGAGATAGGGCTCGATGAAGTGCCACGCACCCATGTTGCGCGGCTCCTCCTGGCACCAGATCACTTCGGCCTTCTTGAAACGCGAGAGCTCCGCGACCAGCGCCTTCAGCGGCACCGGATAGAGCTGCTCGACGCGCATCAAATAGATGTCGTCGATGCCACGCTTCTCGCGCTCCTCGTAGAGGTCGTAATAGACCTTGCCCGAGCACAGCACGAGCCGGCGGATCTTCTCGTCGGGCACCAGCTTGGTGGCCTCGTTCGGCAGCATCTGGGCGTCATCATAGAGGATGCGGTGGAACGTCGTGCCCTTGGCGAGTTCGTCGAGCCGCGACACCGCACGCTTGTGCCGCAGCAGCGACTTCGGCGTCATCAGGATCAGGGGCTTGCGGATCTCGCGATGCAGCTGGCGGCGCAGCACGTGGAAGTAGTTCGCCGGCGTGGTCGGATAGACCACCTGCATGTTGTCTTCAGCGCACATCTGCAGGTAGCGCTCGAGGCGCGCCGAGGAGTGCTCCGGTCCCTGCCCCTCATAGCCATGCGGCAGGAGGCAGACGAGACCCGACATGCGCAGCCATTTGCGCTCGCCCGAGGAGATGAACTGGTCGAACAGCACCTGCGCGCCGTTGGCGAAGTCGCCGAACTGCGCCTCCCACAGCGCCAGCGCATTCGGCTCGGCCAGCGAGTAGCCGTATTCGAAGCCGAGCACGGCCTCTTCCGAGAGCAGCGAGTTGATGACCTCGTAATGTCCCTGCTCAACGCCGAGATGGTTGAACGGCGTGTAGCGGCTCTCGTCCTCCTGGTCGATCAGCACCGAATGGCGCTGCGAGAAGGTGCCGCGCTCGCAGTCCTGGCCGGACAGGCGGACATGACGACCTTCCTCCAGCAGCGAGCAGAACGCCAGCGCCTCGCCGGTCGCCCAGTCAATGCCCACGCCGTTGTCGATCGCCTTGGCGCGGTTGTCGAGGAAGCGCTGGATGGTGCGGTGAACGCGGAAGCCGTCGGGCACCTTGGTGATCTTGCGGCCGACGTCCTTGAGGACGGCGATCTCGACGCCGGTGACGCCGCGGCGGGCGTCCTCTTCCTGGTCGGCGATCTTGAAGCCGGCCCATTTGCCGTCGAGCCAGTCGGCCTTGTTCGGCTTGTAGCTGGTGCCGGCCTCGAACTCGGCATCGAGCCGCGCGCGCCAGTCGGCCTTCAGCTTGTCGACCTCGCCTTCGGTGACCACGCCCTCGGCGATCAGGCGCTTGGCGTAGAGCGTCAGCGTCGACGGATGTGCCGCGATGCGCTTGTACATCACCGGTTGGGTGAATGCCGGCTCGTCGCCCTCATTGTGGCCGTAGCGGCGATAGCACCACATGTCGATGACCACCGGCTTGTGGAACTTCTGCCGGAACTCGATCGCGACCTTGGCGGCGAATACCACGGCCTCCGGATCGTCGCCGTTGACGTGGAAGATCGGCGCATCGATCATCTTCGCCACATCAGACGGATAGGGCGAGGAGCGCGAGTAGCGCGGATAGGTGGTGAAGCCGATCTGGTTGTTGACGATGAAATGCAGCGAGCCACCGGTGCGGTAGCCCTTCAGGTCCGAGAGGCTGAAGCATTCCGCAACCACGCCCTGGCCGGCGAACGCCGCGTCGCCATGCATCAGGAGCGGTAGCACCGAGATGCGCATGTCCGGTGGGTCGCCATGCTGATCCTGCTTGGCGCGGACCTTGCCGAGCACCACTGGATCAACGATCTCCAGATGCGAGGGGTTCGCGGTCAGCGACAGGTGGATGCGGTTACTGTCGAACTCGCGATCCGAGGAGGCGCCGAGGTGATATTTGACGTCGCCCGAGCCTTCGACCGCGTCGGGGTTGGCCGAGCCACCCTTGAATTCATGGAACAGCGCGCGGTGCGCCTTGCCCATCACCTGGGTCAGCACGTTGAGGCGGCCGCGATGCGGCATGCCCACCACGATTTCCTTCACGCCGAGATTGCCGCCGCGCTTGATGATTTGCTCGAGCGCGGGGATCAACGCCTCGCCGCCGTCGAGGCCGAAACGCTTGGTGCCGGTGAACTTGGTGTCGCAGAACTTCTCGAAGCCTTCCGCTTCGACCAGCTTCGTCAGGATGGCGCGGCGGCCTTCAGGGGTGAAGGAGATCTCCTTGTCCGGACCTTCGATGCGCTCCTGGATCCAGGCCTTCTGCGCCGCGTTGCTGATGTGCATGAATTCGACGCCGAGCGTCTGGCAGTAGGTGCGCTCGCAGATCGCGACGATCTCGCGCAAATTGCCGTATTCGAGACCAAGCACGTGATCGAGGAAGATCCTGCGGTCGAAGTCGGCCTCGCTGAAGCCGTAGGTGCGCGGATCGAGCTCCTCGCGGTTGCGCGGCGCCTCGATGCCGAGCGGGTCGAGCTTGGCGTGGAAATGACCGCGCATGCGGTAGGCGCGGATCAGCATCAAGGCACGCACCGAATCGCGCGTGGCCTGGAGCACGTCGGCCGAGGAGAGATCGGCTCCCTTGGCCTGCGCCTTGGCGGCGATCTTGGTGCCGACCGCCTTCTCGACCTGGGCCCAGTTGCCGTCGAGCGCCGAGGTCAGCTCGTCCTGGGGTGTCACCGGCCAGTTGTCCCGGGCCCAGGACGGCCCCTCCGCGTTCTTGCGAACGTCGGCCGGCTGATCCTTCAGGCTCTGGAAGAACTCCTGCCACTCGGCGTCGACCGAGGAGGGATCCTTCTCATAGCGGGCGTAGATTTCGTCGATGTAGGTGGCGTTGGTGCCCTGCAAAAAGGATGAGAGGGCAAAGGCTGCGTTCGCGTCCTGGCGAGACATTCTTGACTTCCTGGCGATTTCGGTTCGCGCAAATGAAAACGGCGCCGACACCGATCCTCCGGCAGCGGATCGGCGTGTCAGGCACCGTTTACCCTATCTGTTGCGAACTTTCGCCCGGAAAAGTACCAAGAACTGAACTAGTCTTTCAACTTTTCGGCAAGGGTATGACCGAGCCGCGCCGGGGACGGAGAAACGGTGATACCGGCCGATTTCATCGCTTCCGTCTTGGAACCGGCATCGCCCTTGCCGCCCGAGATGATCGCGCCGGCATGGCCCATGCGGCGGCCGGGAGGAGCGGTAACGCCAGCAATGAAGCCGACCATCGGCTTCTTGCGACCACGCTTTGCCTCGTCCTTGAGGAACTGGGCGGCGTCCTCCTCGGCGGAACCGCCGATCTCGCCGATCATGATGATCGACTCGGTCTTGGGGTCGGCCAGCAGCATTTCCAGCACGTCGATGAATTCGGTGCCCTTGACAGGGTCGCCGCCGATGCCGACCGCGGTGGTCTGACCGAGGCCTTCCTGCGAGGTCTGGAACACGGCTTCATAGGTCAGCGTGCCGGAGCGGGAGACGATGCCGACGCTGCCGGTCTTGAAGATGTTGGCGGGCATGATGCCGATCTTGCATTCGCCGGCGGTCATGACGCCCGGGCAGTTCGGCCCGATCAGGCGCGACTTGGAGCCGGCCAGCGAGCGCTTCACGCGCACCATGTCGATGACCGGAATGCCTTCGGTGATGCAGACGATCAGCGGGATCTCGGCATCGATGGCTTCGCAGATCGCGTCCGCTGCGCCCGGCGGCGGCACGTAGATCACCGACGCATCCGCACCGGTCTTTTCACGCGCCTCGCGCACGGTGTCGAACACCGGCAGGCCCAGATGCGTCGCGCCGCCTTTGCCCGGCGAGGTGCCGCCGACCATCTTGGTGCCGTAGGCAATCGCGGCCTCGGAATGGAAGGTGCCGTTCTTGCCGGTAAAGCCCTGGCAGATGACCTTGGTGTTCTTGTCGATCAGGATGGACATGAGGTCTGCTTTCGCGAACTAACTTTAGTGGATGCGACGATAGACGCCGGTGAGCACGTCGGCCCAGCCTTCCGCGTCCGGCGAGAACTGGATCTTCAACGAATAGGAATTGTCGTCGATGATCTCGTAGACGTGGCGCGCATTGCCGCGCAGCGAGCCGCGCACCAGCGTCAGGGTCTTGCCGACCCAACCGCCCGAGGCGGGCGAGGGCGGCGTGTAGCCGAGCGAGTCGTACCAGAACAATTTGTAGGTCCGGTCGTCGCGGTCGTAGGTGAAGATGCCGTGGGTGGCGAAGATCTCCTTGCCGTCGCGCATCTGGACAGCGTCCTGGATCAGATAGAAGCCGTTGAGATCCATGCGCGCCACGATGCGCGAGGTCGCCGGCCCACCGGCATTCCAGCGCGACGGGTAGACCATCTCCTCGCCATTCCATTCACCGGCGAACGCGGCAAGACGCGCGTGTTCCGGCAGCGGAGATGATTGGGCGAGATGGTCCTGGGGCATGGCCTAGCCTCCCTTGACGGCCTTCACGATCTTCTGCGCGGCGTCATCGAGATTGTCGGCCGGCACGACGTTCAGGCCAGATTCACGGATGATCTTCTTGCCGAGTTCGACATTGGTGCCTTCGAGGCGGACCACCAGCGGGACGCTGAGGCCGACTTCGCGCACCGCGGCGGTGACGCCTTCGGCGATCACGTCACACTTCATGATACCACCGAAGATGTTGACCAGAATGCCCTTCACGTTCGGGTCGGCGGTGATGATCTTGAAGGCGGCGGCAACCTTTTCCTTGCTCGCGCTGCCGCCGACGTCGAGGAAGTTGGCCGGCGCCATGCCGTAGAGCTTGATGATGTCCATGGTCGCCATGGCAAGGCCGGCGCCGTTGACCATGCAGCCGATATTGCCGTCGAGCGTGACGTAGTTGAGATCGTATTTCGAGGCCTCGATCTCCTTGGCGTCCTCTTCGGTCTCGTCGCGCAGCGCCACCACTTCGGGATGACGGAACAGCGCGTTGTCGTCGAACGAGACCTTGGCGTCGAGCACGCGGAGCTGGCCCTGCTTGGTCACGACCAGCGGGTTGATCTCCAGCATCGACATGTCCTTGGCGACGAACGCGGCAAAGAGCTGCGCGGTGAGCTTTTCGGCCTGCTTGGCGAGATCGCCGGACAGGTTCAGCGCCTTGGCGACGGTGCGGCCGTGATGGCCCATGATGCCGGTCGCCGGATCGACCGAGAAGGTAACGATCTTCTCAGGCGTGTTGTGCGCAACGTCCTCGATGTTGACGCCGCCTTCGGTCGACACCACGAAGGAGACGCGCGAGGTCTCGCGGTCGACCAGGATCGAAAGATAGAACTCCTTGTCGATGTCGGAGCCGTCCTCGATGTAGAGGCGGTTGACCTGCTTGCCGGCAGGTCCCGTCTGCACCGTCACGAGCGTTGCGCCGAGCATCTGCTTGGCGAATTCGGCAACTTCAGTGGCCGACTTGGCGATGCGGACGCCGCCCTTCTCGCCGGCTGAGGCTTCCTTGAACTTGCCCTTGCCGCGGCCACCGGCATGGATCTGGCTCTTCACCACCCAGACCGGGCCCGGGAGAGCCTTTGCCGCCGCTTCTGCATCAGCCGCCTTCAGGACCGGAACGCCCTTGGAGATCGGCACGCCGAACTCGTTCAAAAGCGCCTTGGCCTGATACTCGTGGATATTCATCTGGTCGCTCCCTGAACCCGCGCGTGGTGACCTCGGGGGTTCACCTCTAATTCTCTCTGGCATACCATATACCAGAACAACTGCAACCCGGAATCTTTTGGACTCTGGACTGCCGGACCCGAAAACCCTCCCGACGGGGGTTCCGGACATGAAAGCGCCGAGGATCGGGTCCGATCCTCGGCGAGATTTCTTTCCGATCAGCGGCCCAGAAGGTCGGGCGCGATCTTCTTGCAGGCGTCGATCAGGCCGGACACCGCACCGACCGACTTGTCGAAGGCCTCGCGGTCCTTGCCGGCGAGCTCGATCTCGACGACACGCTCGACGCCCTTGGAGCCGATCACGACGGGCACGCCGACATACATGTCCTTCACGGCGTATTCGCCATTGAGGTACGCGGCGCAGGGCAGCACGCGCTTCTTGTCCTTCAGATAGCTCTCGGCCATCGCGATCGCAGACGCCGCCGGCGCATAGAAGGCCGAGCCGGTCTTCAGCAGGTTGACGATCTCGGCGCCGCCATTGCGGGTACGATCGACGATCTCGTCGAGACGCGCCTGCGAGGTCCAGCCCATCTTGACGAGGTCGGGCAGCGGAATGCCGGCGACGGTCGAATACTTCACCAGCGGCACCATGGTGTCGCCGTGGCCGCCGAGCACGAAGGCGGTGACGTCTTCGACGGAGACGTTGAACTCATCGGCCAGGAAGTAGCGGAAGCGCGCCGAATCCAGCACGCCGGCCATGCCGACGACCTTCTTGTGCGGCAGCCCCGAGGCCTTCTGGAGCGCCCAGACCATGGCGTCGAGCGGGTTGGTGATGCAGATGACGAAGGCGTCGGGGGCGTACTTCTTGATGCCGGCACCGACCTGCTCCATGACCTTGAGGTTGATGGAGAGAAGGTCGTCACGGCTCATGCCGGGCTTGCGCGGCACGCCGGCGGTGACGATGCAGACTTTTGCGTTGTCGAGCGCCTCGTAGGAGTTCGCGCCGGTGTAATGCGCGTCAAAACCGTCGACCGGCGAAGACTGCGCGATGTCGAGCGCCTTGCCCTGCGGCACGCCCTCGGCGATGTCGAACATCACCACGTCGCCGAGTTCTTTCAGGCCGATGAGATGAGCCAACGTTCCGCCGATCTGACCGGAGCCAATCAAAGCAATCTTGTCGCGCGCCATGTGAACCTGTCCTTTAGACACGTAAGGAGGGGAAAACTGAGACGGGTGGTTATCCCTTTCGCCTCCCCCGTTCAAGTCGCCGAGTGCTCAATTGTCGAGCTTGCCGAGAATTGGGGCGCGCAACGATAACGCTGTCATTCCGGGGCGCCCGCGCCATCGCGCGGGCGAACCCGGAATCTCGAAGTTGTGGCGCGGGATTCCGGGTTCGCGCTGACGCGCGCCCCGAAATGACGGTGTTGGAAAATAGGACTTAAGTCTCCACCAGGCCCTTGGTAGAGCCGCTGGCGGTGGAATCCTTACGGCCGTGCGGCTGCGCCAGATAGGATTCCGAGCTCATCTCGATCAGGCGCGAGGACGTGCGCTTGAACTCGTTCGCCTCGTTGCCTTCGTTGGCCAGATACAGCGACACCGGATTGGCCTTGGCCGAGGCCATCAGCTTCACGGCATTGTCATAGAGCGTGTCGATCAGCGTGATGAAGCGCTTGGCGGCGTTGCGCTCGGCGAAGTCCATCACTGGAATATGGTCGACCAGGATGGTGTGATAGTCGTGCGCGAGCCGCAGGTAGTCGGATGCGCCGAGCGGCTTCTCGCAGAGATCGGCGAACGAGAACCGGGCCACGCCGTGTGCCGAGCACGGCACGTGCAGGATGCGACCCTTGATCGAAATGTCGCGCGACTTGCATTTGGCATGGCCAGTCATCTTCGCCCAGGCGCGATCGAGCGCGGCATCGGCGTCGGCATCGGCCGGCACGAGCCACATCTTCACGCCCTGAAGTTTTTCCAGCCGGAAGTCGGTGCGCGCATCGAGCCGCAGCACGTCCATGTGATCGTTGATCTGCGCGATGAACGGAAGGAACAGCGCGCGATTGAGCCCGCCCTTGTAGAGATCGTCGGGCGCGACGTTCGACGTCGCGACCACCACCGTGCCGAGCTCGAACAGTTTTGCGAACAGCCTGCCCAGGATCATCGCATCCGCGATGTCGGTGACGTGAAACTCGTCGAAGCAGAGCAGCCAGCTCTCCTCGAAGATCGCATGCGCAGTCAGCGCGATGACATCGCCGTCGGCGATCTCGCCGCGCGCGATGTTCTGGCGATAGCCGTAGATCCGCTCATGCACCTCGGCCATGAATTCGTGGAAATGCGCGCGGCGCTTGTGCGCGACGGAGGAGTGCTGAAAGAACAGATCCATCAGCATGGTCTTGCCGCGCCCGACCTCGCCATAGATGTAGAGCCCGCGCGGCGCATCGTCCTTGTCGCCGCCGCCGAACAGTCGGCCGAGCAGCCCCTGCTTGCGCACGGGCTTGTAGTTTTGAAGCCGCTGATCCAGCGCCGCATAGGCCTCCGCGACCTCGGCCTGCGCCGCATCCGGCTCGATCGCGCCGGAAGAGACCAGCGCCTGGTATTCGCTTCGGAACGATGAATTGGGGGTGGAGAGCATGTCCCCTTACCGCCAGAGACCGGCCGAAAATGCAAGCCGAGAATTGGTGCCAGGGGGTATGCGCTGGTGGGTTACGGCGCCGTTAAGGCGCCGTATTCTGGAATGCCAGCGTCAACGAAGGCTTCCGGCGACGTCGACCGCCTACGCGCACAGGTCGTAGGAATCTTCGACAACATACGGCCCGCCGCCCGTCGACGCGCGCGAGGAGAACAGCACGAAACGCTCGGCCGTGAACACCTTGCTCGGAAAGTAGCCGCGCAGCGAGAGATAATCGGCGACGTCCTGGTCCGAGGCATCGTGCAGCCGCGCCAGCGTGACGTGCGGAATGAATTTGCGCCCTTCCGGATCGAGGCCGATGCGCTGCATCATCCGCTCGAGCTCGGCCTGCAATTCGATCAAGGGCCGGCTCGGCTCGATGGCTGCAACGACCGCGCGTGGCTTGCGGCCGCCGAAGCTCGTGAGCCCCTGCACCTTCACCTCGAAAGGCTTGCGATTGACGCGAAACAGCATCGAGGCGATCTCGTTGGCGGAAATGCCGTCGATGTCGCCAATGAAGCGCAGCGTGACGTGGTAATTTTCGGGATCGATCCAGCGGGCGCCGGGAAGGCCGCCCCGCAAGTTGGAAAGTGTCTGACCGACCTCGGCCGGAATTTCCAGACCAGTAAACAAGCGTGGCATCGTTGAGCACTCCCGATGCTTGGACATGCGCCTTGAAAAAGGCCCATGTCCAAATTAGAGCCGGTGACGAATCACCGGTAACCTGATTCCTATCGCAGTTATGTGACTCTGCGAAGCGTAGCGCTGGCTACTCCGGGAAAACCCTGGGAATTAGGGTTAGTATTGCCTGCTTTTCAACGCCGTTGCCCGCCTATCGTGCCAAGGAATGCCTCGACGGTGGGCATCATGTTCTTGACGATGATGTCGACACCCGCAGCGGTGGGATGAATGCCGTCGGCCTGGTTGAGCTTGGCGTCGGCCGCGACACCGTCGAGGAAGAACGGATACAGCGGCACGTCGAATTTTTTCGCCAGATCCGGATAAATCGAATTGAAGCGCGCGGCATAGTCGGCCCCGTAATTCGGCGGCGCCAGCATGCCGCACAGCATCACGGCAACGCCGCGCGCCTTCAGCCGCGCCACGATGTCGCCGAGCGCGGCGCGCGTGACGTCGGGGTCGAGCCCGCGCAGCGCATCGTTGGCCCCGAGCTCGACGATGACCCCCTCGGTTCCCTCCGGCACCGACCAGTCGAGCCGGTCGCGGCCGCCGGACGAGGTGTCGCCGGACACCCCGGCATTGATCATGTCGACGGCTATACCTTTGTCCTTCAAGGCTTTTTGGAGCCTCATGGGAAATGCGTCCTGACCCTGAAGGCCGAGGCCGGCGCTCAGGGAATCGCCGAGCACGACGAGCTTGACCGGCGATTTGGTCTGCGCGCTGGCGCCGGCAATCCCCGTCATCAAAGCGACCATCAACACGGCTATGTGCATGAACAATCCGTAACGCCTCTCGACCGCGTGCGCGGACTTGCCATATGACCGGACCATGGACAGTCGCATCGAATCCTCTTCGCTGGCCGGCACGTCGCCGGACACCATCTCCATCACCAACGTCAATCTCTCACTGGGCACGGGCGCGGCACGCGTTCACATTCTCAAGGATATCAGCCTTCGGGTCGGCCGTAGTGAAGCGATCGGCCTGATCGGCCCGTCAGGTTCGGGCAAATCCACGCTGCTGATGGTGATGGCGGGGTTGGAGCGTCCTGATAGCGGAGAGGTGGTGGTCAGCGGCACGCCTTTCAATGCCCTCGACGAGGACGCGCTCGCCCGCTTCCGCGGCCGCGAGGTCGGCATCGTCTTCCAATCCTTTCATCTGATCCCGACCATGACGGCGCTGGAGAACGTCGCGGTGCCGCTCGAGCTCGCCGGCAATCCGGATGCGGCCAAGCGCGCCGCGCAGGAGCTGCAATCGGTCGGGCTCGGCGATCGCCTGCATCACTATCCCTCGCAACTCTCGGGCGGCGAGCAGCAGCGTGTCGCGCTCGCCCGCGCGCTGGCGCCGGACCCCGCGATCCTGGTCGCCGACGAGCCCACCGGCAATCTCGACGAAGCGACGGGAAAGCAGATCGTCGATCTCATCTTCGGCAAGCATGCCGAACGCGGCATGACGCTGGTGCTGGTGACCCATGATTCCTCGCTCGCACATCGCTGCGACCGCGTGATCCGCCTGCGCTCCGGGCGCATCGATACGCAGTATTCCCAGCCATGAGCATCGCCGCTGAACCGTTCGCGCCAAAACCGGTCGCGCCAAAACCGTTCGCGCGAAGTGGCGCGGCCGCGCTGTCGCTGCGCTATGCGCTGCGCGAACTACGCGGAGGCCTGCGCGGCTTTTACGTCTTCATCGCCTGCATCGCGCTCGGCGTCATGGCGATTGCCGGTGTCGGCTCGGTCGCGGCGAGTCTCAGCGAGGGCCTCGCGCGCGAGGGCCGCACGCTGCTCGGCGGCGACGTCTCGTTCGTGCTGTTCCAGCGCGAGGCAAAGCCCGAGGAGATCGCTTTCCTGCGTTCGCGCGGCACGGTGTCGGTGGCCGCGACCTTGCGTGGCATGGCGCGCGCGGCCGACGGCAAGCTCGCGCTGGTCGAGATGAAGGCGGTCGACGACAATTATCCGATGCTCGGCCAGTTGACGCTGACGCCGCCTCTGCCGCTGTCCGATCTTCTAGTGGAGCGCGATGGCGCGTTCGGTGCCGCCGCAGATCCGACGCTGCTGGCGCGGCTTTCCCTCAAGAACGGCGACCGCGTCACCATCGGCAACGCGACCTTCCAGATCCGCAGCGCGGTCGAGGCCGAGCCCGACAAGCTCGCCGGCGGCATCGGCTTTGGCCCGCGTTTCCTGATCAGCGAGGAAGCCTTGCGCGCCACCGGCCTGATCCAGCCGGGCAGCCTGGCGCGCTGGGTCTATCGCGTCAAACTGCCTGACAGCGCCAACAGCGAGCGCGCGACCGAGGCCTTCATCAGCGACGCCCGCAACGCGGCGCCGCAGGCCGGCTGGGAGATCCGCAGCCGCTCCAATGCATCGCCGCAGCTCGAGCGCAATATCAGCCGCTTCACCCAGTTCCTGACGCTGGTCGGCCTCGCCGCACTTTTGGTCGGAGGTGTCGGCGTCGCCAATGCCGTGAAGAGCCATATCGACCGCCGGCTCGAGGTCATCGCAGCGTTCAAGGCCGTCGGCGCCACCGGACGCGACGTGTTCGGGATTTATTTCGCGCAGGTCATCCTGCTCGCCGGGATCGGCTCGGTGATCGGGCTCGCCCTCGGCGCAGCGCTCCCCTTCGCCATCGTCGGCCTGTTCGGAAAGCTGTTGCCGCTGCCGGTGATTCCGGCCGTGCATGCCGACGAGCTGGCGCTCTCCCTCGTCTATGGCTTGCTCACCGCGCTCGCCTTCGGCCTGTGGCCGCTCGGGCGCGTCCATGACGTACCAGTGGCCGCGCTGTTTCGCGACACGATCAGCGCCGAATGGCACCGGCCGCGCTGGCGCTATCTCGCCTTCATGGTCGTGGTGGTCGCACTTCTCGTCGCGGTCGTGATCGGGCTGTCCTTCGACAAGCGCATCGCCACGGTATTCGTGCTCTCGTCCGTCGTGGTGTTTGCGGTGCTGCGCGGCATTGCCGGTCTCCTGATGACGATCGCGCGGCGATTGCCGCGCACGCGGCTGCCGATGCTGCGGCTTGCGATCGCCAACATCCACCGTCCGGGCGCGCTGACGCCGTCCGTGGTGCTGTCGCTGGGGCTGGGGCTCGCCGTGCTGGTCACCATCACCCAGATCGACGGCAATCTGCGCCGGCAGTTTCTCGCGGCGCTGCCGGACCGGGCGCCATCCTTCTACTTCATCGACATCCCGAGCGCCCAAGCCGAGCAGTTCGACGGCTATCTGCGCCAGATCGCACCGGGGGCAAGAGTTGAGGACGTGCCGATGCTGCGCGGTCGCATCGTCGCCGCGCGCGGCGTCAAGGCCGAGGAGCTGAAGCCCGCGACCGATGCCGAATGGGTGCTGCAAAGCGACCGCGGCCTGACCTACACCAGCGAGTTGCCGAAGGGCTCCAAGGTGGTCGAGGGCGAATGGTGGAACGCCGACTATTCCGGCCCCCCGCTGGTCTCGATGGAGAAGAAAATCGCCGACGGGCTCGGGCTCAAGCTCGGCGACGAGGTCGTCGTCAACGTGCTCGGCCGCGACATTCCCGCAAAAATCTCCAACCTGCGCAACATCGATTGGCAGGGGCTCGGCATCAATTTCGTTCTGGTGTTCTCGCCCAATGCCTTCAAGGGCGCGCCGCATACCCACATCGCGACGCTGACCGAACAGGGCGGCGATGCGGCCGGCGACGGCAGGATCATCAAGCAGGTCGCCGACGCCTATCCGATGGTGACGAGCGTGCGGGTCCGCGAGGTCATGGAGACGATCGGTTCGGTCGTCACCAATCTCACGCTCGCGATCCGCGGCGCCAGCGCGGTGACGTTGATTTCCGCCATTCTCGTGCTGGGTGGCGCGCTCGCCGCCGGGCATCGCCACCGGGTTTATGACGCCGTCATCCTGAAGACGCTGGGTGCAACGCGACTGCGGCTGCTCGGCGCCTATGCGCTCGAATATCTCCTGATCGGGCTTGCCACCGCAGTGTTCGGCGTCATCGCCGGCAGCATCGCGGCCTGGATGATCGTGACCCGGCTGATGACGCTGAGCTTCGTCTGGCAGGCCGGCAGCGCGGCCGGCGTGGTCGCCTCCGCGCTCGTCGTCACGGTAGGGCTCGGGCTTGCCGGCACGCTGCTGGCGTTGAACCAAAAGCCCGCCACGGTGTTGCGGAATTTGTGACAAATTGAAGCGGGCGGCGGCGCGGTACCCCAATCCCCGGATTTTCAGGGTTAACCACGTCCACACGTCAGACTTGCGCCTCAGACCTGCGCCCATGGCGACATTCAGCCGCGCGTGAACGCTTGCAGCGAATGTGCTAGTTTCCCACATATCGAGTGGGTCCGGATCCCCGATTGTTAGCCAAAATTAATGTCGGCAGGCATCGGTATCCGGGATAGAATTTTGACGACCCGGCGGCATCAACCCTTGTGCCGGCCGGCCAACCAACGGGAATTCGACCATGTCGGACCTAGACCGCAACTATGCTTCTCCTTTCGGCAGGGCCGCCGGGCGTGTCGACGCCGCGACGGTCGATGCCGGCCTGCGCGCATACATGCTGCGCATCTACAATTACATGAGCATCGGCCTGGCCATCACCGGCCTTGCCGCACTCGGTGTCTACATGGCGGCCGTGACCAATGACCCGTCGGGCGCCGCCGCCAAGATCGGCAATGCGTTCCTGACGCCGTTCGGCTACGCGATGTTCGTGAGCCCGCTGAAATGGCTGTTCATCCTGGCGCCGCTTGCCATGGTGTTCGTGATCTCGGCCGGCATCAACCGCCTGGCCCCCTCGACCGCCCAGATCCTGTTCTGGGTGTTCTCGGCGCTGATGGGCATCTCGTTGTCCTCGATCTTCCTGGTGTTCACGCACACCTCGATCGTACGGGTGTTCTTCATCACCGCGGCCACCTTCGGCGCGCTGAGCCTCTACGGCTACACCACCAAGCGTGACATGACCGGGATGGGATCGTTCCTGTTCATGGGCCTGATCGGCATCATCATCGCAAGCCTCGTCAACCTGTTCCTGGCGAGCTCGGCGCTGCAGTTCATCGTGTCGGTGGCCGGCGTGCTGGTGTTCGCGGGCCTCACCGCCTGGGACACCCAGCGGCTGAAGAACGACTACATCTACGGCTACGCGTCGGCCGGCGGTGACATTGCCGAACGCGCGGCGATCACCGGTGCGCTGTCGCTGTATTTGAACTTCATCAACCTGTTCACGCTGCTGCTGCAGCTCCTCGGCCAGCGCGACTAGGCGATCAGCCTGAGGGAACGACAAGAGCCCCGGCCGCAAGGCCGGGTTTTTTGTTTGGCAGTCTCTCCGTCATGCCCCGGGCATCCACGAGCTTTCCGACCGCGAGCAAGAAAGGCCGTGGATGGCCGGGACAAGCCCGGCCATGACGTATGCGGAAACACTCGTTGCCCGTAGCGGGGCCGCTGCTATCCTCGCCTCCCATGTCTGCACTTGAAATCAGGCCCACAACCGAGGCCGACCTTCCCGCCATCACCGCCATTTACGAGCACGCCGTCCGCAAGGGCACGGCGACCTTCGAGCTCGAACCGCCCGACCTTGCCGAGATGACGCGCCGCTACAAGGCGCTGACGGACGGCGGCTACCCCTATTTCGTCGCCATGCTCGATGGCCGCATCGCCGGCTACGCCTATGCCAGCGCCTACCGGCCGCGGCCCGCCTATCGCTTCACGGTCGAGAACTCGATCTATCTCGAGCCCTCGTTCCATCGCCGCGGCATCGGCTCGGCGCTGTTGCATCGGCTGATCGTCGAATGCGAGGCGCGCGGCTTCCGCCAGATGATCGCCGTGATCGGCGATTCCGCCAATGCCGGCTCGATCGGCGTGCACACCCGCGCCGGCTTCAAGATGATCGGCACGCATCCCAGTGTCGGCCTGAAGTTCGGCCGCTGGCTGGATACGGTGATGATGCAGCGCGACCTCGGCGAGGGCGCAACGAGCGTGCCGACGACGTAGGGAACTCTCGTAGGGTGGGCAAAGGCGCTTGCGCCGTGCCCACCATCCATCCACGGAAACAGAAGCGGTGGGCACGCTTCGCTTTGCCCACCCTACGGCACTGAGCTAGTGGTTAAACTACCGCGAGCTTGCGGTCGATCGCCAGCAGCACGCGCTCGAGCTCGTGGCCGCGACGCAGGATCAGACCGGTCGCCGAGATCACGCTGTACATGCCCTGCTTGCGGGCGAGCCGTGGGTCTTTCTCGATGCGATAGAGCGGCACTTCGGAGGCGCGGCGATAGACCGAGAACACGGCGCGGTCTTTCAGGAAGTCGATGGCATAGTCACGCCACTCGCCGTCGGCCACCATGCGGCCGTAGAGGTTGAGGATGCGATGCAATTCGAGCCGGTTGAACGTGACCCGGCCAGGCTGGGAACTCGCAGCGGCGCCTCGCGCCACTGCGCGCTGCTCGCTCGGATCGGCATCCTCCGACATCAGACTCATGGAGCGCCTCCTGTCGCTTCAAATGCATGACCGGCGGCCGCAAAAACCGTCCCGGCACCCCGGATCATGACAGTTGTATGATTGCGCCAACCGGGGCCGGCCGCAAGGGGCACCTACCCGCACGGCTCCAGATCGCATTGCGAATACACCTTCCGGCTGTGGAGCTCGGTCGCGGCATACCGTCACGGGATCGTTAGCAATAATCTTAGTCTCGCCGCTTTTCCGCCCAGCGCCTGCCGCCCTGCACTGCGAAAAGATTCGTGTGCGTTGGCCCGGTCCTTTCGGTTCCGGATTCCTCAGCCCCCAGCCCCCCGGGGTCGTCGGGATCGGGCCTGTTCGCACGAAGGAGGACCAACGCGAGTTGGTCCTTTTTTGTTTGTGTGGGGATGTTTCTGCCGACGCACTTCTCCCCGCCGAAGATTCGCTAAGGAGCCTGCGCAGCTAGCGTCTCGAAGGATCGAGCCCGAGTTGCCCGAGCGTGGGCCTGCAGGTTCTCGCCGCGATGCTAAGCATCGTCCGCTAGACGGCGCTGCGCGCCTCCTCACCATGAGGATCGAGAGCGGATATGTATCTGGTAGGGATGAGAGACTTTAATCCAGCGATCAATGCAGCGACGTGTACGCTGCGCCCAGCATCGGGCCCGGCTTCTCGCGGCTGCCATCCTGGACATAGACGACCGCGCCATCGACGCCGTCACGCGTGAGGTTCTCCAGCGGCACGGTCCAGCTTTCCGGAGTGCCGTTCCAGTCACCGACCTTCAGCAGGTTGCGCACCACGTTGTGGTAAGTGATCTGCTGCCCGCGATTTTCGCCGCGGCCGATCGAGATCGGCACCGCCTTGGTGATCGAGCAGATCCAGACCTCGCCATGCGAGACCACTGCCTCCTTGCTCGCCGCCACTGAGACGTTGAGCTGCTTGCCTGCGAGCGACATCGACACCGGCACGCTCATCACCGTGTCGGCCTTGCTGGTCTTTGCGATCGCGCTTTCGATGCCGGCGCGGTCGCTGCCGATGACATGCGCCGAGCCGTTGACCACCACCTGGGGCGTGTAGACCTCGCGGTCGCCGCGCATCCGCGAATAGGCGCGCTGCCGCGCCGAGAACCGTGAATCCGCCAGCGTGTCCTTCCAGCCGAGATAATCCCAGTAGTCGATCGGCATGCTCAGCGCGATGATCGAGGGATCGTTGGAAAGCTCGCCGATAATCTTGTCGGCGGGCGGACAGGACGAGCAGCCCTGCGAGGTGAAGAGCTCGACGACCGCGCGGGGATCGGCGTGGGCAGGACGGATGACCGCGATGATTGCGCAGACACCAAGTGCACTTGACCAGATCGCACCTGACCAGATCGCACCGGACCATCGCGAAATCAGATTAGAGGCCATCATTGTCATGTTGAACGCCGCACACCTTGGCTGATGTCGAGGGGAAAACTTATCGCCGATTGGTCACCGTAGTCTTACGGACAAATCCTGCGCGTGCAGTGCGCTCCGCATCATCCGAGACGAAGATCTTTCGCCGGACGAGCCCATCTGGAACATACCGCAAACGAACAAAGGCGGCCCTTGATAGGCCGCCTTCGCTTAACGTTCTACTCACTTCGCAGTGAGCCATCGTTCACAAGTCCGCGCTTACGCCGCGAGTTTGCGCAGCACATAGTGCAGGATACCGCCGTTGCGATAGTAGTCGAGTTCGTCCAGCGTATCGATGCGGCAGAGCAGCGAAACGCGCTGCAGCGAGCCGTCGGCCGAGACGATCTCGGCGGTCAGCTTCTGGCGCGGCTTGAGCTCGCCGACGAGGCCGCGCAGCGTGACCTTCTCGTCGCCCTTCAGACCAAGCGACTGCCAGGAAGTGCCTTCCTCGAAGGTCAGCGGCAGCACGCCCATCCCGACCAGGTTGGAGCGATGGATACGCTCGAAGCTCTGGCAGACCACGGCGCGAACACCGAGCAGACGCGTGCCCTTCGCCGCCCAGTCGCGCGAGGAGCCGTTGCCGTACTCGGCGCCGGCGAACACGACCAGCGGCACGTTCTCCTGCTGATACTTCATCGCGGCGTCATAGATCGACATCTGCTCGCCGTCGGGCCAGTGCTTGGTGAGACCGCCTTCCGGAATGTTGCCGTCGGCGCCCTTGAGCATGAAGTTCTTGATGCGAATGTTGGCGAAGGTGCCGCGCATCATCACTTCATGATTGCCGCGCCGCGTGCCGTACTGGTTGAAGTCGGCGGGGCGCACCTGGTGTTCGCTGAGATACTTGCCGGCCGGAGAGGTCAGCTTGATCGAGCCTGCCGGGGAGATGTGGTCGGTGGTGATCTTGTCGCCGAACATGGCGAGGATGCGCGCCTCGACGATATCGGTGACCGGCTCCGGCTCCTTCTTCATGCCTTCGAAGTAGGGCGGGTTCTGGACATAGGTCGAGCTCATGTTCCAGCGATAGGTCTCGCTCTCGACCGTCTTTATCTTGCGCCAGTTGGTGTCGCCCATGAACACGTCGGCATACTTCTTCTTGAAGATCGACGCGGTCACGAATTTCTTCATGAAGGCGTTGATCTCCTTCGTCGTCGGCCAGATGTCCTTGAGGTACACCGGCTTGCCGTCCTTGCCTTCGCCGAGCGGCTCGGTGGCGAGGTTCTTCGTCACGCTGCCCGCGAGCGCGTGGGCGACGACCAGCGGCGGCGAGGCGAGATAGTTCGCCTGCACGTCCGGCGAGACGCGGCCTTCGAAGTTGCGGTTGCCGGAGAGCACGGCGGCCGCGACGATGCCGTTGTCGTTGATCGACTTCGAGATCTCTTCCGGCAGCGGACCGGAATTGCCGATACAGGTGGTGCAGCCGAAGCCGACCAGGTTGAAGCCGACCTTGTCGAGATCGGCCTGCAGGCCCGAATTGGCGAGATATTCGGCGACGACCTGGCTGCCCGGCGCGAGCGAGGTCTTCACCCAGGGTTTTGCCTTTAGCCCCTTCTTGGCCGCATTGCGTGCCAGCAGACCCGCGCCGATCAGCACGCTCGGATTTGAGGTGTTGGTGCAGGAGGTGATCGCCGCGATCACGACGTCGCCATGACCGAGCTCGAAGTTCTTGCCCTCGACCGCGTAGCGCTTCTCGGCGTCATCGCCCTTCTTGTACTCGTTGGCCATCGCCAGCGAGAAGCCTTCCGACACGGAGGGCAGCGCGATGCGGCCTTCGGGACGCTTCGGTCCGGCCATTGAGGGGACGACGTCGCCGAGATCGAGCGTCAGCGTCTCCGTGAACACCGGATCCGCCGACTTGGCGGTCCGGAACAGGCCCTGCGCCTTGGCATAGGCCTGCACCAGCGCAACACGCGGTGCCGCGCGGCCCGAGGTCTTGAGGTAATCGATCGCGGCGGCATCGACCGGGAAGAAGCCGCAGGTCGCGCCGTATTCGGGCGCCATGTTGCCGATCGTGGCCTTGTCCGCGACCGAGAGGTTATCGAGACCGGGACCGAAGAATTCGACGAACTTGCCGACGACGCCGAGCTTGCGCAGCATCTGCGTAACCGTCAGCACGAGATCGGTCGCGGTGACGCCTTCCTTCAGCGAGCCTTTCAGCTTGAAGCCGACCACGTTCGGCAGCAGCATCGACAGCGGCTGGCCGAGCATGCAGGCTTCCGCCTCGATGCCGCCGACGCCCCAGCCGAGCACGGCGAGGCCGTTGACCATGGTGGTGTGGGAATCGGTGCCGACCAGCGAATCGGGATAGGCGACCTCGAACGTGCCGGTCTTCTTGCCGACCGTCATCTTCTCCTTCTTGGTCCAGACGGTCTGGGCCAGATATTCGAGATTGACCTGGTGGCAGATGCCGGTGCCGGGCGGGACGACGGAGAAATTCGAGAACGCCTTCTGGCCCCACTTCAGGAACTCGTAACGCTCCTGATTCTGCTTGTATTCCTCGGTGACGTTCTTGGCGAAAGCCTTGTTGTCGCCGAAGAAGTTCACGATGACCGAATGGTCGATGACGAGATCGACCGGCACCAGCGGATTGATCTTCTCGGCATCGCCGCCGAGCTTCTGCATCGCGTTGCGCATCGCGGCGAGGTCGACCACGGCCGGAACGCCGGTGAAGTCTTGCATCAAGACGCGCGCCGGGCGGAAGGCGATCTCATGCTCCAGCGACTTCTTGCGCAGCCATTTGGACACCGCGACGATGTCCTCTTTCTTGACCGAACGGCCATCCTCGTTACGCAGCAGGTTCTCGAGCAGGACCTTCATCGAATAGGGGAGCTTCGAAATCCCCTTCAGACCATTCTTCTCGGCGGTCGGCAGGCTGTAATAGACATAGGTCTTGGCGCCGACCTTGAGGGTCTTTTTGCATTTGAAGCTGTCGAGCGAGGTCATGTAGGAAATCCCAATTGTTAGTTATACCCGGCACAGGGTACTTTAACACCGTCAGCAAATCCGGCTGGGTCGCTTGCAGGAGCGAGTGGAGTGCTGCATCAAGTTCCGGGCTTATAGAAGCTTTCTAACCGCACCGCCACAAGGACGATCGTGCCGCGGCAATCCGGGAGCCACAAATTCTGATGCGCTACCCCAAGATTTTCTGAAGGTGGGCTCTTCTTGAAGATATCGGTGGGGGCCCGCTCGAGAGCGTGGATGTAAGAGGCGACATGCAGCTCTCAGGGCGTGGCATCAGATGCGTGCGGGGTGGCCGCGAGGTGTTTGCCGACCTCGATTTTGTGGTCACCTCTGGCGAGGCGCTCGCGGTCGTGGGACGCAACGGCTCCGGCAAGACCTCGCTGCTGCGGCTGATCGCGGGGCTGCTGGTTCCGGCCGGGGGCAAGATCGAGCTTTCCGGCGGCGATGCCGAGCTGAGCTTGGCCGAGCAATGCCACTATCTGGGCCACCGCGATGCGCTGAAGCCGGCGCTTAGCGTGGCGGAAAACCTCTCATTTTGGGCCGATTTTCTGGGCGGCGAGCGCTTCGACGGCACCGAAAGCCTGTCGACGGTCGGCCTCGACCACGCCACCCATCTGCCGGCCGCTTTCCTCTCCGCCGGCCAGCGCCGCCGCCTGTCGCTCGCCCGCCTGCTGACGGTCCGCCGCCCGGTCTGGCTGCTGGACGAACCGACCACCGCGCTCGACGTCGCCGGCCAGGACATGTTCTGCGGGTTGATGCGACAGCACCTCGAGCGCGGGGGAATGATCATCGCCGCCACCCACATGCCGCTGGGGATCGACACGCAGGAGCTGCGGATCGGGGGTGCGGCGTGAGATTCGACCAGCCTCAGCTTTCCTGCTCGCGCTCCGACTGCTTCCTGTCTTCTTCGAGGCCGGGCTCCACTCTCTCCGTTGCCTCCCCCCTTGCGGGGGAGGGTCAGGGAGGGGGGTGCCGCACGGCAGGGCGTTTCGGTTCTGGTGTTGGGGAGGCAGGGACCCTGCTGCTGGCGGT
>NZ_JBANBJ010000062.1:0-48565 GCF_059803515.1 Bradyrhizobium sp. UFLA05-125
TCGCATTCCAGGCATTCGACGTCGAGCCGGATCGCGCCGCCATGGGCGAACAGGAGCAGCGCGCTGCCGCCAGGGGCGTTTTGGCCGTGAAACTCGATGCCGACGAGGTCCAAAACCCGCTCGGGTGCGGCGAGGTCGATATTGCGCGACTTGCAGGCCAGCACGCGGTCGAAGCGGAGCGCGGAGACCAGCCGGCGCGGCTCGGCCTCGCCGTCCAGCGTCTGCTCCCAGTCCAGCCGGTTCATGCCGACCACCAGCCGCTTCTCGCCCTGTCGCCAGATGATGTCGGAGGTCTGCACCCGCGCGTCCTGTACATGGGTTGAGATGACGGCGAGGTCGTCGGCATCGAGCGCAATCAGTTTGAGCTGGGGCGGCATCGATCTGCACCTCACATGGACGTCGCGGGGCTGCGCCTCAACGCAGCCGGACCGCGGCGGTTTCTGTAAGGCTATCCGGCCGGTGATCCGGAGGCTATCGCAATCGCCTCCCCGGTCAGCGTCGCCGAGGCATCCCACAGCATCGCTGCCGACGCGAGATCCATTGCCTGCGGCATGATCTTCGCCGGCGGTGAAGTCTGCGTCACCGAAGACACGCGCGAAAAGCCGAAAGCCTTTCAAGCGCATATTCGACGCGATCAGGGTGGATTTGAAGTGAGGCGCTCTAACCCTTAAAAAAGGCCAGCAGGTCCGCGTTGATAGTTTCCGCTTCCGTGGTCGGCATGCCGTGCGGGAAGCCCTTGTATGTTTTCAGCGTGCCCTTCTTCAGAAGCTTGGCCGAGAGCGGTCCGGAATCGGCGTAGGGGACGATCTGGTCGTCGTCGCCGTGCATGACGAGGACGGGCACGTTGATCTTCTTCAGGTCCTCGGTGAAGTCGGTCTGCGAGAAGGCGACGACGCCGTCGTAATGCGCTTTCGCGCCGCCCATCATGCCCTGACGCCACCAGTTCTGGATCACCGCTTCCGACGGCTTTGCGCCGGGACGGTTGTAACCATAGAACGGGCCGGCCGGCAGATCACGATAGAATTGCGAGCGGTTGGCCGCGAGCTGCGCCTGCAGTCCGTCAAACACCTCCTTGGGCAGGCCGCCGGGATTGGCCGGCGTCTGTACCATCAAGGGCGGCACTGCCGCGATGATCGCGGCCTTCGCCACCCGGCTCTCGCCATGGCGGGCAATGTAGTGCACGACCTCACCGCCGCCGGTGGAATGGCCGACGTGAATGGCGTTCTTCAGATCGAGATGCGCGGTGAGTGCAGCAAGATCATCGGCATAGTGATCCATATCGTGGCCGTCAGCGACCTGGCTGGAGCGGCCGTGGCCGCGGCGGTCATGGGCGATGACGCGGTAGCCGTGGTTGAGGAAGAACAGCATCTGCGCGTCCCAGTCGTCCGACGACAGCGGCCAGCCATGGCTGAACACGATCGGCTGCCCCTTGCCCCAATCCTTGTAGAAGATCTCGACGCTGTCCGTGGTGGTGATGGTGGGCATGATTGCTCCCTTCTTGCTCTTGAGCCGTTCCGGGCGGGCTTAAGCGCGAACTCGGAATTCGGATGTTGCTGAACGAGATTCCGGGTTCGAAGCACCGCTTCGCCCCGGAATGACGAAAACAATCAAGCAAATGCCATCGGCCTGAAGCGGCGCCAGGCCCCAATGATCACCAGCACGAAGAACACCAGCACGATGCCTTGCACGACCGCGAACACCGGGCCGGACGGCGGAGCCGGCGGCACGGCCGGCGCCAGCGCCGCCAGTGCGGGCACCTTGAGGAACGACTGGATGATCAGCACGAACACGTTGAGATAGAGCGACGTCATCGCCGTGACCACATAGATCGGGCGCCAGACGCCGGAAAGCTTCACGCCGTAAAGCGCGATACAGGCAATCGCGAGCAGCACCAGCGAGAGGATGCCGATCATATGCGACGGCAACAGCTCCTTGAACGGAAACAGGAACCCGGTGACACTGGTCAGAATCGTGAACAGCAGGAAGATCGCGGTGAGGCCCGGCATCCGCTTCGAGCCGAGCAGTCCGAACATCACGACGATGCCGGAAGCGATCGCGACCAGACTGATGATGACATGGAGCATCGTGAAGGCAGGCAGGCTCAACCCAAGGACCATGGCTACTCTCCCCACTTAGATCAGGAGAATGGTATTACGGCCCTCATCGGATTGCCACACACGATGTTGCTACGCGCACGCGCCAAGCCATGCACTCGCCGTTCGACACGGCAAATGCATGCATGGGTTTGCACGACTGTCATACTGGCGGCGTCAGACGCGACGCTCGGTCTTGCTTCAAATGAGAAGTATCGGTCGCCGTCGCCGAAATCGATGCTTACACCTCGCGCGTTTCGAAGATCTGCATCTCGACGCCGCCTGTTGCGAATACCCCAACGTCGGCTGCCGCCGCCTTGCCTTCCGGCGTACCAAACGCCTTCTGGATATCGCCGACGCTGTCAAAGGTCAGGATCGCGACCAGGTGGAATTCCGACGGACCGGCGGGTGTCCCGACTGGCCCCTTGCTCACCGCATACTTCTTCAGGCCAGGAAGCTTCTTCGCCAGCGGAATATGAATCTCGGCATAATGCTTGTCGAAAGCCGCAGCATCCTTAGGCGTCTTGTAGAGCACGACGAGTTCAGCCATTTAGTCCTCCCATTTTGTTGTCTCACTATTAAACCCTCCTGGTGAGGAGGCGTGCAAGCTCCTCAGGTGAGGGGATGGACCTTAAGGCAGATCAAAGCGCCGGTTTCGCGGCATCGCCGAGGAAGCCGTGCAGGGAAGCCACGACCTGCGCGCCTTCGCCGATGGCGCCGCCGACACGCTTGACAGAGCCGGAGCGCACATCACCGACGGCATAGACGCCGGGCACAGAGGTTTCGAGCGGCGCAACGAGCCGGCCCTGATTCAGTTCGGACTGCGCGCCAGTGACGACGAAGCCACCGCGATCGAGCGTTACACCGCAGCCGTCGAGCCACCCGGTCGCGGGATCGGCACCGACGAACAGGAAAAGATTGCGAATTTCGGCGGCGTCCTCGTCGGTCGACAGCCGGCTCTTCCAGCGGATGCGCCGCAGTAGCGAGGCCTCGTCACCCTCGGGCGCCGTGATCTCGGTGTTGAAAATCAATTCGATGTTCGGCGTCGCTTCGATGCGCTCGATGAGATAGCGCGACATGCTGGCCCCCAACCCACCGCCGCGGATGATCATCAGTACTCGCTTCGCATGGCCCGACAGGAACACGGCGGCCTGCCCCGCTGAATTACCGGCGCCGACCAGGGCGACCTCCTCGCCGGAACAAAGCCGCGCCTCGACCGGCGAGGCCCAATACCAGACGCCGCGGCCCTCGAACTTTTCCAGATTCTCGATTTCCGGCCGGCGATAACGCGCGCCACTCGCGACCACCACAGCGCGCGAGCGCAAGGTGTCGCCGCAGTCGAGCGCCAGCGAAAAGGTGCCGGCACTGCGCGAGCAATCCAGCGACTTCGCCGACAGCGGGATCATGATGTCGGCGCCGAATTTCTGCGCCTGGGTGAAGGCGCGGCCCGCGAGCGCCTGGCCGGAAATGCCAGTCGGAAACCCCAGATAATTCTCGATGCGCGCGCTCGCGCCGGCCTGGCCGCCGAAGGCGCGGGTGTCGAGCACGGCGACCGAGAGGCCTTCGGAGGCCGCATAGACCGCGGTTGCAAGTCCGGCCGGTCCGCAGCCGACGATCGCGACGTCATAGATCTTTTCGCCGCGGGGACCACCGATCATGCCGATGGCACGCGCGAGCTCGCTCTCGGTCGGATTGCGCAGCACGATGCCGTCAGCGGTGACGACGAGCGGCCAGTCCTCGGGCTTGGGCGAATAGCGGGCGATCAACTCGGCCGCATCGTGCTCGCTATCAGGGTCGAGCAGGTGATGCGGCTGGCCGTTGCGGGTGAGAAAACCCTGCAAGCGCACCACACCGGCCGAATGCGACGGGCCGATCAACACGGGGCCGCCGACGCCGCCCTGGATCAGGCTGACCCGGCGCAGGATCAGCGCGCGCATGATGCGCTCACCAAGATTGGCTTCTGCGACCAGCAGGGCGCGCAGCCGATCCGGCGCGATCAGGAGCGTCTCGACATCGCCCTCGGCATGGCCATCGACCAGCGCCGGCCGCCCGGAGAGCTGGCCGAGTTCGGCGAGAAACTGGCCGGGTCCTTGATCGATCACCGGCGTGACGTGACCAAGCCCGTCGCGCTGGGTTATGGCGACATGGCCCGACAGCACGACGAACATGCCCGGCCCGCGCTTGCCGGTCTCGAACAGCAGTTCGCCGCTCTTGTAATGTCTGATCTCACCGAATTGGCGCAGGCGCTCGATCTCGGCCGGGGTCAGCGTCGGAAAGGTCTGCTCGGGGCGGGAGAACTGCGAGATCAGCGTGTCCCTGTCGGTTTGTTCCGGTCCGTCCTGCGCCATCACCGCTCTCACTCATTCCAAGAAAAATCCAGCTGCCGGCCTTACCGGATCTCCTCATCCGGGGTCGGTTCGTCCTCCCGCGAGGGACCGGCCGGCGCGGCGCGCTCGCGCGCCTGCGCCTTGCGCCGCTTCAGGTTCTCGCGCAGCGCCGATTTCAGCCGATCCTGCCGGGTGTCCCCCGCTCGCGTCCTGTCGTTGTCTTCGGTCATTACGGGCCCATCATCATGGTCGACGGTAGAATGCCATCGCACGAGGACAGCTCAAGGGGGAGTGCCGACGGAAGCAACGAAGCCGCCAGAATTGGTCGAATTCAGGGTTGCGGCCAACTGGCCAGTTGGCTGGGGATTTCTTCCGGAACCAAATCGCCCCAAACCGGGTCATTTCGGGTCGAATTGGACGCTTTGGCTGCGCGATCGGGCCGATTTATCGATTTCGCGGGGCATGCGCGCTTGCACAGAAGGGGGGCTTGTGGCAGACATCGCCCCGCTTGGCGGGCCCATGTCGCGGCCGATTCTTTGCCAGCATCTGCTGCCGTAGCTCAGTGGTAGAGCACTCCCTTGGTAAGGGAGAGGTCGACAGTTCAATCCTGTCCGGCAGCACCAGTCTTCCCCATTCGCCGACCATGTCTCGTCCTGCACCTCACGGATGCCATCTTGATCAAACGTTCCCTGCCCTATGAAGGACTGCTCCACGAGATCGTCGAGCATAATGGCGTGCTCTATCTCGGCGGCGTCGTTCCGGAGGATGCCGGGCTCGACATGTCGGGCCAGGCCGACGACGTGTTTCGCCAGTTGAAGACCTTGCTTGAAGGGGCGGGCTCCGATCTCTCCTGCGTTCTGCAGGTGACGATCTACATGACCGATCTCGCCGACAAGACGGCGCTCAACCAGGTGTGGAAGCGCTATTTCACCGCGGAACATCTGCCGGCGCGTGCCGCGGTCGGCGTCGCGGATCTCGGCCCGGGCGTCAGGCTGGAGCTGACGGCGATCGCCGCCCGACGCTAGGCCCTACCGGCGGGCGAGCCCATCCCACGATGGTCTCCGGCAGATGCGAGACCGGCGCCGGACTCGCTCCCAACCAAAATGTCGAAAACAACCCCATGCAAAGTAGCACGGGCGTCAGCCGTTCTCATCGATGGCGACGATCGTCTCATCGCGCGGCAAGGCGCACACGACGCGCGTGGAGTTCGGCAAAGTAATCGTCAACCACAAGGTCTCGTCGTCGTGCGCACCGATCGCGACGAGGGCTTCGAGGTAGGCCGCTTCGTAGTCGTCCGCGACGGAAAAGCCGGCACGCTTCAGCGCACCGCGTTCCTGTTCGTCAAACTTCACAATGGTCGTCTTGGTTTTAAGAAGCCCCGCCGCCCGCCGTTCTATCCGCCTTGTGCGCCGAAGCCTCGTTAATTTGCGGAAAGAAAAAGCGGCACGCTATCGACGGCACGACCGCGATTCAACTGATGCGAACCTTCTCTGCTCTTCATCGGTAATTGAGAACCACTTGGCTTGATCGCGCACATGGCAGACATTCGCGAACAAAAGATCGCTTCTCAGCTTTCATAGATTTAATTAGCCTTCGACAATCCAGAATCGATAGATCACATCCAAGGAGACTTGCAAGGAGACCTTGGCCGGGCGTGAAGGCGCTGTACGGACAAACAAGAATAACAGGCAAGCACAGCTACTTTTCGTCCCAGGAGAAACATGCGCGGCATCATCCATGTCGTGGATGACGACGCGTCATTCCGAACAGCTATCCAGCGACTTTTAGAGAACACGGGCTACCGCGTCGTCAGTTATGCATCGGCTCAGCAGTTGCTGGATCAGCCGCCAGACCCAGATGCCGGTGGCTGCATTCTTCTGGACGTCCGGATGCCTGACTTGAGCGGTCCTGAGCTTCAAGGCCGTTTGACCGAGCTCGGCTCGACGCTGCCCATTGTGTTTCTGACCGGCTACCCGGACATCGGCCTCACGGTGAAGGCGATCAAGGCGGGAGCCGACAACTTCCTCACTAAGCCAGTCAGCTCCATAGAGCTACTGAGCGCAATCGAAGCGGCAATGGCGCGCCACGAGACGGAACGCGCGCGAAACGGTGAACTGGAGGCGCTTCGGGCCCGGCTGTCGACGCTGAGTCCGCGTCAGCGGCAGGTCTTCGAGATCATTGTACAGGGCAAAAGAAACAAGCATGCGGCGCGCGAACTTGGCTGCGCGGAGCGAACGATCAAGGCGCACCGCCAGGCGATCATGGAGAAATTGAACGTTCAATCGGTGGCTCAACTCGTCACGATTGCCCAGCGGCTCGGTATCTCCAGCCCGGGGAACGATGGATCACGGGCGAGCAAGTAAGCATGCTCGGCGGGCGGCGCATGACGCCGCCCGCACGCTAGGCAAGATGTTAGCTTTCCTCAGCCCAGCACGCCGTATTTCCTGAACCAGGCCTGCGCCTGGCCCCAGGCATCTTCCGCAGCTTCCTTGCGATAGCTGCCGCGGTAGTCGGCGTGGAAGCCGTGCGGTGCGTCCTTGTAGATCTTGAACTCGGCCGTCTTCTTGTTCTGCGCGAGCGCAGCCTTCATCTGCTCCACCTGGGCGACCGTAATGCCGGTATCGGCTTCGCCATAGAGGCCGAGCACGGGCGCCTTCATCTCGGGTGCAAGCTGAAGCGGACTCTTCGGCCATACCGGATTGGCAGGATCGACGAGCGAGCCGTAGAAGGCAACGGCGGCCTTCAGCGCATCGCTATGGGCGGCGTATTCCCAGACGTAGCGCCCGCCGCGGCAGAATCCGATCATGCCGAGCCTGTTGGTATCGCCGCCCTGCGAGGCGGCCCAGGCAACCGTGGCGTCGAGATCGGCGAAAAGCTCGGCATCCGCCTTTGCGTTGACGATGGGCAGGAGCTCCTTCATGTCGGTGATCTCGGTCAGGTCCCGGCCCTTGTTGAAGTAATAATTGGGCGCGATCGCCAGTGCGCCGAGCTTGGCGAGGCGCCGCGTCACGTCCTTGATGTATTCGTGGAGGCCAAAAATCTCCATCGCCACCAGGACCACCGGCGGACGGCTGGCGCCGGCCGGTCGTGCATAGTAGCCGGGCATTTCACCCTCGCCGACCTTGATCTGGGCGTCTCCGGCCTGAAGGCCCGTCGTGTCGGTGGTGATGACTTCGGCGCGGACAGGTCCCGCGGCAAGCGTATAACCCGCGGCAACCGCGGCGGTCGCGCTCATGAAGGCGCGGCGCGAGACCGGAGCGGGCTTCGTCAACCCAATTACGTCGGCAGTCATAGTGGTTTCGGCAGTCATTCGGCTTGTCCCTTGTCTGAAGTTCGAGCGCGAGGGATTTCATCGGTAATTTGAGACCGAAACGCAAGTCACCAGCCTGCGAGGACTCGCGGGCGTGACGTTAGCCTCTGCTGGTTGCGAGCGCTGAATCGGCGTCCTAAACTCGATGCGTGGGCCGGTCGCACAGCGCCGACCCGTCAAAGCCCGGTCGGGGGATCCTGAATGGACGTGATCCGCACTCGCGCGTTCGAATTCGTCGAGACGGTCGGGAGGCTTCCCGACGCGGCTAGCATTCTCGACGCGATGGGCCGCGCGCTCGGTCAGCACGGCTTCGACTATTTCTGCTGCGCCTACGTCGCCCCGCTGACGACAGAGCCTGCGCGCAACGCCGTGCTCGCGGAACGGCTGCCGGCCGGCTTCCTGGATATGTATTCCGAAGCGCAATATGTGTGGGACGATCCGGCGCTGCGCTATTGCAAGGCGACGGTCCGGCCGTTCCGCTGGTTCAGGGAAGCACCTTTTGATCCGGAGCGGGAGCCGCGCGCAGCCGAGCTGGTGCGGCGCGCCCGCGACTTCGGAATGGTCGACGGCTTCATGATCCCGGTCGCCTCGCCCGCGGGCCGGATGGGGCAGGTCTATTTCGGCGGCGCCGCGATCAATCTGCCGGAACGCGAACTGCCCGCGCTCCATCTCATGGCACTCTATGCGTTCGACCGGGCGCTGCGGCTGCGGGGCCTGCCGGATGCGCCGCGGCTCGTACTGTCATTGCGTGAGCGCGAGGTGCTGACGCAGGCGGCGCTTGGCCGATCCTCCGATGAGATCGCCGACGCGCTGAACATCACGGGACGTACGGTGAAGGCCCACATCAAGAGCTGCTGCGAAAAGCTCGGCGCGGCGACCCGCACGCAGGCCGTGATGATCGCCATGCGCGACCGCATCATCTCGCCGTAATCCGGCCCGGTCGACGTACAGGCTGACGCCTCGCGTCGATTTGTGGCACAACGGCCATCCCCGCCGACCGACCAACGAGGCCAAACCAACGAGGCCAAGCATGCCCGCACCCAAGCCGCCTGCCTTCGAAACCCTGAGCCTGCATGCGGGCCAGCATCCGGATCCCGCGACCGGGGCCCGTGCGGTGCCGATCTATCAGACCACGTCCTATGTGTTCCAGGATACGGACCACGCAGCGGCGCTGTTCAATCTGGAGCGCGCCGGCCACATCTACACGCGGATCTCGAATCCGACCACGAGCGTGCTGGAGGAGCGGCTTGCGGCGCTGGAAGGCGGCGTCGGCGCGATCTGCACCGCCAGCGGCCAGGCGGCAATGCATCTGGCCATCGCCACACTCCTCGGTGCCGGCGACCACATCGTCGCGTCGAGCTCGCTTTATGGCGGTACCATCAATCTGCTCGCACACACGCTGCCGCGCTTCGGCATCACCACGACATTCGTGAAGCCGCGTGGCCACGATGCGTTCCAAGCCGCGATCAGGCCGAACACCAAGCTCGTGATCGGTGAGACCATCGGCAATCCGGGGCTGGAAGTCCTTGATATCCCGAAGGTCGCTGGTATCGCGCATGATGCGAAAATTCCGCTGCTGATCGACAATACCTTCGCCACGCCCTATCTCAGCCGGCCGATCGAGCTCGGCGCCGACATCGTGATGCATTCGGCGACCAAGTGGATCGGCGGCCATGGCATTGCGATCGGCGGCGCGGTCGTCGATGGCGGCCGCTTCGACTGGCGCGGGTCGGGCAAGTTCGCGGTGCTCACCGAGCCCTATGCCGGCTATCACGGCATGGTCTTCGACGAGCAGTTCGGCACCGCCGCCTTCATCATGCGCGCGCGCACCGAAGGCCTGCGCGATTTCGGCGCCTGCATGTCGCCGACCAATGCGTTCCAGCTCTTGCAGGGCGTCGAGACGCTGCCCGTTCGCATGGACCGTCACATGCAGAACACGCATCTCGTGCTGGACGCGCTGAAGTCCAACAAGGCCGTCGACTGGGTGCTGCACCCCTCGCTGGAGACCCACCCGGACCATCAGCTCGCCAAGCAGCTGCTGCCGCGCGGGGCCGGCTCGATCGTCTCCTTCGGTATCAAGGGCGGCCGTGCTGCGGGGCGCAAGTTCATCGAGCAGCTGCGCATGATCAGCCATCTCGCCAATGTCGGCGACGCCAAGACGCTCGTGATCCATCCCGCGAGCACCACGCATCAGCAGATGGATGCCGAGCAGCTCAAGGCGGCCGGCATCGGAGAGGAGCTGGTGCGGCTGTCGGTCGGCATCGAGACATCCTCCGACATCATCGACGATCTCGCCCAAGCGCTGCGCATCTCGCAAAAGGTCTGAAAGCCAAAAGGTCTGAAGCCATGAAGCTCTCCGTCAACGGCGCCGAGGTGTTTGTCGCAACCGGCGGCCGCGAATTCGACAAGTCCCTGCCGGCCGTCGTGTTCATCCACGGCGCGGGTTTTGATCACTCGACCTGGGCGTTGCATACGCGCTGGTTTGCTCATCACGGCCATTCCGTGCTGGCCCCCGACCTGCCCGGCCATGGCCGCTCGACCGGGCCGTCCCTGTCCAGCATCGCTGACATGGCCGACTGGACCGCGGCCCTGCTCGGCGCGGCCGGCGTCGCGAAGGCGCACCTGATCGGCCACTCGATGGGATCTTTGATCTCGCTGGAGACCGCGGCGCGCCACCCTGACAGGGTCTCGGCGCTGAGCCTGATCGGCACGGCCGCAACCATGACGGTCGGGCCTGATCTGTTGAAGGCCGCAGAGGCGAACGACCAGGACGCGATCGACATGGTTTCGATCTGGGGCCTCGGGTTCAAAGGCGAGCTCGGCGGCAGCCTCGCGCCGGGTCTATGGATGCATGGTGGAGCGCAGGCCGTGCTGAAACACTGCGAGCCGGGCGTGCTGTTCAAGGATTTGTCAGCTTGCAATTCCTATACGAATGCGCTCGCGGCTGCCGGTACCGTGAAGGTGCCGACCACGCTCATCCTCGGCGAACGGGACATGATGACGCCGGCTAAAGCCGGCAAGGCGCTGGCCGCCGCAATGGCGCACGCGAAGACGGTCGTAGTGCCGGGCGCAGGTCACATGATCATGGCGGAGCGCCCCGACGAGCTGCTCGCGGCGTTGCGGGGTTAAAGAGGATCAATCTGCCATTCTGCGCGTTGCGGTCAGGACTCCCTCGTCAATCCCGAAGGGAACTTGAGCCATGCCAAGACAAGAGATCATTCGCAAAGCCAGAGAGGACAAGCGCGAAGGCAAATCGCCGAGCACGCAGGCCGGCGAATTCGTGAAGGACGAGATCGATAAAATCCGCAAGGGCAAGCACGGCGCGCGCTCGACGCGCCAGGCCATCGCGATCGGTCTTTCCGAGGCACGCCGCGCCGGCGTCGACCTGCCGCCACCCCGCAAGGGGCGCACCAAGAAGGCGACGCGCCGCAGCGCCAAATATGCCTATGAGGCCGGCCAGGGCAAACGGCATCCGAAGCGTCGCCCGCGCGTCTCCCGTGCCGTGGAGAATGTACTGAAGAAGGAGCCGCGCTCGACCGCCTCACGCCGCTCGCTCTCGAAGCAAGCCAAGCGCGCCGCGAGCCGGCGCAGCGCAGCGTCGCGTTCGGCAGCCGCGCGCAAGGCGAGCCGTACCAAGGGCGCGAAGGTCCGATCCGCCGCAGCAAAGAAGGCGGCGCGTACCCGCAAGCGCCGGCAGAGCTGATCCCTTTCCAACCTCGCCCGGACAAGCGACGACAGTGGATGCGTGGGTCAGATGGCCAACAGCGACTGGTTCAGGAGGTGGCGCCGTTCGGAGAAGACGGCGCGTGCGGCGCGCTCGGCGTCGCGGGCCGAACGGAACTGGCGGCCTTCGAGGCTGTCGAACAGCCGCTCGGAGGAGAAGAAACGAAAGCCGCGCTCGTCGCGCGCGATGATGCCGGCAGTGCGGTCGTTGACTTCAATGATGTAGGCTTGGGTCATGGCTGCTCGTTCGCCGAGGATGTCGGCGTTCCTGTCTTTGAATTTTGCGATGAGGGCGTGCTAAAGCGACAGTTAGCAGCAACAACAGGGGCCGGCCGCCGCAGAGAAACAGCGACGCGTCATGCCCTTGCGCATGTCGCTCTGAACTCGCTGATTAGTCATTCTCATTCTGCGGCTTTCGGCATCACCAAGCAGTTTCGATGCTCCGAATATCGGGTGATTGACGCGACCGGTCAATGAAATGGCTATCCATATTTGGCGCGGAGGCGCGTGTGGGCTTCTCTCGATGCACCATCTCGCGAAATGGGATGATCTCGCAGTGACATCATCTCGCTCCGCGTGCGGTAGGCGAGGCGCACACGGGGCTCCACAAGAGGTCGTCATGCCCGGGCATAGCCGTCCGAAGGACGGCGTCGCTTCCGCGCGCCTATGTCCCGGGCATCCACGTTCTTCCTGCCGCGTGGCAAGGCGTGGATGGCCGGGACAAGCCCGGCCATGACGATGGGGAGATCTAAGCGCCCCAAACATTTGCATGATCGCCCTGCCGCTTGCAGGGACCGGGGAAGGAAGCGGCCGAGGGGAATCATCACCACATCGTCGCGGCCGCGCGGGCGGGCCAGGCGCGGTCGTACTCTTCGCCGCCGACCTTGTTCTCGCTCATCTCGGCGAGGATCTGACCGGGCGTCGGCAAGCTCCTGGGATCGACGCGCTTGTCGGGATTCCAGAGATCGGAACGGACGATGGCACGAGCGCACTGGAAATAGAGCTCGTCGATGGTCATCACCATCACGATGCGCGGCGCCTTGCCATCGACCTTGAAGGAGGCGAGCAGTTCCGGATCGACGGAGATGTGCGCCTGCCCGTTGACGCGGATCGCGTTGCCGGAGCCGGGGATCAGGAACATCAGGGAGACGCGCGGATCGCGAACGATGTTGCGCAAGGAATCGATGCGGTTGTTGCCGCGGCGGTCCGGCAGCATCAGCGTCTTCGGATCATGAATGCGCACGAAGCCCGGCAGATCGCCGCGCGGCGAACAGTCGATGCCCTCCGGGCCAATGGTAGCCAATGCGGCAAAGGGAGAGGTTTCGATGAAGACGCGGTAGAGCGGCGTGACGTGATCGGCGACCTTTACGGTCGAGGCGTCGGTGGTGACGCCATAGATCGCTTCGAGCTGCTCGACCGTCGTAATCACCGTCATTCCACCTGCTCCTTTGCTACTCGCGCCAGCATTCGTTGCGGATCACGCGGACGAGCTGGCGGCTGTGATAATCGGGGCTGCCGGCATTGACGATCGTGACGTCGGCGTGCGCCGAAGCCTCGTCGACATGCCGCTTGAGCCGCTCCGTGATGTTGCCGTCGCTGTGTCGCGCCCGCGCGGCGAGACGCTGGGCAAGGACGTCCGGCGGCGCCGTGATCGCCACCACCACGACGTTGCCGTAGGCCTGGCGCAGTGCGCCGATCACCGTGCGCGAGATGTTGACGACGACGGTGCGGCCGGCGCGGATATCGTCGTTGATGTCGACTGGCAGCGCGTATGAGAGGCCATGAGCCTCCCAATGCGCGGCGAAATCGCCGTGGTCCAGCCCGCGGCGGAATTCGTCCGGAGTCACGGACACATTGTCCTCGGCAGCGGACGCCTCGCGCGTCACGATCCGGCGCGGAAAGACCACATCGTGATCCTCAGTGAGCGCGGCTTTGGCAAGACCAAGCAGCGTATCCTTGCCGGCGCCGCTGGGACCAACGACCAGAACCAGGCGTCCGGGCCCGATCGCCGCGGTCTCTGGCGCAATCGACAGGCTCTCGCTCATGCGACACGTCCTCCTTCCCGCCAGACGCTGCGAACGACGGGAACGCTGCCTGCGACATGGACGCGGATCAGATCGGCGCGCTTGCCCACCGCGATCTCGCCACGATCCGAGAGCCCGACCGCCTCGGCCGGCGCCTTCGTCACCGTGCGTATCGCGGCCGGGAGGTTGATCGCCGGCACCTGCTGCGGCAATTGCAGCGCAGCCATCAAGAGGCTCGACGGAATGTAGTCGGACGACAAAATGTCCAGGAGCCCCTCGCGCGCGAGATCGACGGCGGCGATGTTGCCCGAATGCGAGCCGCCGCGCACCACGTTCGGCGCGCCCATCAAGATGTCGATGCCGGCCGCGTGCAAGCCGCGCGCAGCTTCCACCGTGGTCGGAAACTCCGCGACCGCGACGCCGTCACGGATCGCATCCGTGACATTCTCCTCGGTGGTGTCGTCATGGCTCGCCAGCGGAATCTTGTAGTCCTTCGCCAGCGCCACGATCTCGCGCATGTTGGTCGCCGCATAGGTCTGCTGGTAGGTGAAGCGCCTGGCAAAGAGCTCATCGAGTTGGGCGTCGGTCATGCCACCGCCCTTGCCGCGATAGTAGTCGCGCAGCTTGACCTCATCGCGGAACTGGCGCTGGCCGGGCGTGTGGTCCATCAGCGACATCAGCCGCACGTCGGGGCGGTCGATCAGCTCCTTGGCCTCCTCGACCACGCTCGGCATCGGGACTTCGCAGCGCAGATGCAGGAAGTGATCGGCGCGCAGGAGGTTGTTCTGGCGCGCCGCCGAGATCGCAGCGGCGAGGATGCCGGCACGGCCGTCGACCTCCTCAGCGCCGTCCTCGCGCCAGACCCGCAGCGAATCCAGCACCGTGGTGATGCCTGACGTCGCGAGCTGCCCGTCATAGGAGATGACGGCGGCGACGGGATCCCAGAACACTTTTGGACGAGGCACGTAGTGCGCTTCCAAATGATCGGTGTGCAGCTCGAGCAGACCGGGCGTGATCAGGTCGCCGCGGGCGTCCTCGGCGCCCGCGGGCGCCCTGCCCTCGCCGATCTCGGCGATGCGCCCCTCGGCGAGGGCGATCCAGCCCTGCTCGATCACGCTATCAGCCAGTACGATCCTGGCGTTGGCGATCACGGTTTCATTCGGCTTCGCGTTCATTTCCAGGTCCTTCAGGCCGCAGCTGCAAAACTGGTGACGTCGACGATTCGATCGGCGATCAGATGGCGGATTTCGTCGTCGTGGACGATCGCGACCATGGCTGTGCCCTTGCGCTTTTTTTCGGCGATCAGTTCGACGACGACGGCTCGGTTGGCGGCGTCGAGCGAGGCGGTCGGCTCGTCGAGCAGCAGGATCGGCAGGTCCGGAATGAAGCCGCGCGCGATGTTGACGCGCTGCTGCTCGCCGCCGGAGAAGGTCGCGGGTGGCAGCTGCCAGAGACGCTCGGGGATGTTCAACCGATGCAGAAGCGCGCCCGCGCGACGTTGCGCCTCGGGCCGCGCCACGCCGCCCGCGATCAGCGGCTCGGCGACGACGTCGATGGTCGCAACGCGCGGAACCGCGCGCAGGAACTGGCTGACGTACCCGATCGTGTCGCGCCTGACGTTGAGGATCTGCCGCGGCTCGGCGCTGGCAAGATCGATCAGGCTACCTCGATGGCGGATGCCGATGCGGCCGCTGTCGCAGCGATAATTGCCGAAGATCATTTTCAGGATCGACGACTTGCCCGCGCCCGATGGACCGGACAGCACGACGCATTCGCCGGGATTGACGTGGAACGTCACGCCTCGCACGACGGGCAGCTCGACGCCACCCTGGAGGTGCATCGTAAAGGTCTTTTGCGCATCGGCGACGTCGATCATGGCGGTCATCGGGCGGCTCATGGCGGTAGGATCGAGGAGACGAGGAGCTGAGTATAGGGCTCGCGCGGATCGTCGAGCACCTGGTCGGTCAAGCCGGTCTCAATGACGCGGCCGCCCTTCATCACCATCACGCGATGCGACAGCAGTCGCGCCACCGCGAGATCGTGGGTGACGATGATGACGGCGAGATGCAATTCGGCAACCAGGTTGCGCAAGAGGTCGAGCAGGCGGGCCTGCACTGAGACATCGAGGCCGCCGGTCGGCTCGTCCATGAAGACGAGACGCGGCTCGGTAACGAGGTTCCGGGCGATCTGGAGGCGCTGGCGCATGCCGCCGGAATAGGTGCGCGGCGCATCGTCGATCCGCGCGACGTCGATCTCGACGCGCTCCAGCCAGCTCGAAGCGGTGTCGCGGATGCGGCCATAGTGATTCCAGCCCACGGCCATCAGCCGTTCACCGACATTGGCGCCGGCAGAAACCGCCATGCGCAGGCCCTGCGCGGGATCCTGATGCACATAGCCCCAATCGGTGCGGAACAGAAACCGCCGCTCGGCCTCGCCGAGCGTGGCGAGATCACGGGTTGCGCCATCGCGCATTCGATAGGAAACACGGCCGCTGCTTGCGGCAAGCTGGCCCGACAAAAGTTGGAGCAACGTCGACTTGCCGGAGCCGGATTCGCCGACGATCGCCAGCACCTCGCCGGGATGGAGCGCGAAGGAGACATCACGGCAGGCGGCGATCCTGCCGTAGGATTTGCTCAAGGCTTCCGCGACCAGCAGCGGCTGATCGTTGTCAAGCATAGGCTCAGCCATTTGATTCCCCTTGCGCCTTCTCCTTGTACGGGGCGGCGCTCAGGCTGCCGTGGTGGCCGGCCGCCTGACGTTCCTCGCAGAAATCAGTGTCGGAGCACACGAACATGCGCCCGCCCTTGTCGTCGGTGACGATCTCATCGAGATACGAGTTCTCGGCTCCGCACAGCGCACAGGGCGCGTTGAAGCGGTAGGGTTCGAAGGGGTGATCTTCGAAATCGAGCGACACCACCTGGGTGTAGGGCGGGATCGCATAGATGCGCTTCTCCCGGCCGGCGCCGAAAAGCTGGAGCGCAGGGCAATTGTCCATCTTGGGATTGTCGAATTTCGGCGTCGGCGACGGGTCCATCACGTAGCGCGCGTTCACCTTCACCGGATAGGCGTAGGCAGTTGCGATATGTCCGAACCGCGCAATGTCCTCATAGAGCTTGACATGCATCAGGCCGTATTCGGCGAGCGCATGCATGCGGCGCGTCTCGGTCTCGCGCGGCTCGAGGAAGCGCAGGGGTTCGGGGATCGGCACCTGATAGACCAACACCTGGTCTTGCTTCAGCGCGGTCTCCGGGATGCGATGACGGGTCTGGATCACGGTCGCCTCGTCCGTCGCGGTCGTGGTGGCGACGCCGGCGGTCTTGGCGAAGAATTTGCGGATCGAGATCGCGTTGGTGGTGTCGTCAGAGCCCTGATCGATCACCTTCAGCACGTCATCCGGCCCGAGAATCGCGGCCGTGACCTGCACGCCGCCGGTGCCCCAGCCATAGGGCATCGGCATTTCACGGCTGGCGAACGGCACCTGATAGCCGGGAATCGCGATCGCTTTGAGGATCGCGCGGCGGATCATCCGCTTGGTCTGTTCGTCGAGATAGGCGAAGTTGTAGGCCGGCGCGTTCATTCCGCGGCCTCCTTCATCGGCTCGGCTTCGTTGGCCTCGGCAAATTCCTGGCGCAGCTTGCGCAGCAGGCCAAGCTCGGACTGGAAGTCGACATAGTGTGGCAGCTTCAGGTGCTCGACGAAGCCGGTAGCCTGGACGTTGTCGGAATGCGACATCACGAATTCCTCGTCCTGCGCAGGTGCAAACACTTCCTCGCCGAGCTCGCGCGAGCGAAGCGCGCGATCGACCAGCGCCATCGACATGGTCTTGCGCTCGCTCTGGCCGAAAGCGAGGCCGTAGCCGCGGGTGAAGCACGGCGCGTCCGTCGCCGAGCCCTTGAACTGGTTGACCATCTGACACTCGGTGAGCTCGATCGCGCCGAGCGGCACGGCGAAGCCGACATCCTCCGCTGAGAATTCGACCTCGACCTCGCCGAAACGGATCTCGCCGGCGAAGGGATGATTACGGCCGTAGCCGCGCTGGGTCGAGTAACCCATCGCCAGCAGAAAGCCTTCGTCGCCGCGCGCGAGATTTTGTAGCCGCAGATCGCGGTCGGCGGGGAAGTTGAGGGGTTCGCGCGTGAGATCGCCGACGGGCACGCCGTCTTCTGCTTGCGGCGACGGCTCGATCAGCCCGTCGCGGCCCAGAATGTCCGTCACGCGCGGCGTGGCCGCGGGCGAGGCTTCGGCCGTCGCCGGCTCCTCCGGTACGAAACCTTCGGCAAGCCCCGGGTCGAGCAGGCGATGGGTGTAATCGAATGTCGGCCCGAGGATCTGCCCGCCCGGAATGTCCTTGAAGGTCGATGACACCCGCCGCTGCACCCGCATCGCGCCGGTATCGATCGGCTCGCTTGCGCCGAAGCGCGGCAAGGTGGCGCGGAAGGCGCGGACCAGGAAGATCGCCTCGATCAGGTCGCCGCGCGCCTGCTTGATGGCGAGCGCGGCGAGCTCGCGGTCATAGAGCGAGCCTTCGCTCATGACGCGATCGACGGCAAGGCCGAGCTGCTCGGAAATCTGGCCGAGCGAAATTTCCGGCACGTTCTGGTCGCCACGCCGCGCGTGCGCCAGCAGGCGATGGGCGTTCTCGATGGCACGTTCGCCACCCTTGACTGCGACATACATGCTTTAGCTTCCCTTATTCGCGACCCGCGTGGTGCGCGGGATCGCAACCACGGCGTCATCGGCGACCAGCACAACGTCGATGCCGCGCGGAAACAGCGCCTCGTTGATGCGCAGGCGCTCGAACAGGTCGGCCGGCCTGATCGTCGCCTGAACGATCGCCACGCCGTCGATGCCGGGGCCACGGAGCTCGAAGGCGGCTCCTGCGTCGAGGCTCTCCACTTGCAGGATCAAGGTGGTCGAGCGATCCGGATATTCGTTGCTGCCGAATGCAAAGCGCTCGAGCGAAGGAAGCGCGGCACCATCGGCGATCAGTGCAAAGCCCGCGACCGAAGAATCCTGAACCACCGGCGCACCGGTGTGGAATTTCAGCCACTTCAAGACGTCAGAGCTCTCCGACATCCGCGCATCGAGCCAGAGCGGCGTGTCGTGGTCGAACAGCGTCAGTGCAATCGCCGCCGTGCCCCGCATCATGGGTCCGGGCGTGCCCGTCAACGGCACGATACGCTGCACCGAGCCCGGCCGCGCCATCGCGTCCATGACCGAGCGAAAGGTCGATTGAGCCGACAACACCTTGTCGGCGAAACCCGGCGGCAGTTCCGCAATCGTGGTCATGGCCTCACCCCTCACCGCGCACCATGGTGTAGAAATCAACCTTCGTTGCCGCTGTCTGTGCGGCACGCTGCGCCTGTCGCGCGTGCAGGTCCGCGCGCAGCGGCGCTATGACCTCGCGTTCGACAACGGCACCGAATTCTTCCGTCTGCACGAGCGCGTCGCAGAGCGCGATCAGCCTGGCCTTCTCACCGTCGCGGCCGAGCGTATAGCCAAAACCAACCTCACCGCTCGCAAGCTGCACCGCCGCACGCGACACGGTGGCTTCGCCCAGGTTGAACGGCGCACCGTCGCCGCCAACGCGGCCGCGCAGCATCACGAGGCCGTTCTCGGGCGCGCGCAGGTCGTCGTGCCGCGGCAGCACGATGGTGCCGAGACGGTTGGCGATGTCGCCGGGTTCCGCGTGCGCCAGCACGGCCATCGCCGCCTTGCGCCGGGTCTTGAGGCTGTCTTGCGGGGTCACGTCGCTCACCAGGCTTGCCGAATTGAAGTTGTCTATGATAATAGACAACTTCATAAGGAAGCGCCATGACTGTTTCGTGACAACCGTATGATTTTCGAGATAGGCTGTTCCCCGTTATGAGCCTTCAGGACACTGCCTCTTCCGGCGTCGCGCTGTGGCGCCTGGTTGCCGACGGCATCGAGCGCGGCATCGCCGACGGCCGCTTTGCGGCCGGCGAGAAGCTGCCGGGCGAGATGGAGATCGCCGAGACCTATCGCGTGAACCGCCACACCGTGCGGCGCGCGCTGGCGGCGCTTGCCGAGCGCGGCCTGGTGCGCGCCGAGCGCGGCAGCGGCACCTATGTCGAGGCGCAGAAGCTCGCCTATCCGCTGCGCTCGCGCACGCGCTTCTCGGAGATCGTCGGCGCCGGCGGCCGCGAGCCGCGCGGACAGCTGATCGAGGCGCTGGCGGACGTGGCGAGCCGGGAACTTGCGCGGGAACTCGGCGTGAAGACCGGCGCGCCGCTGGTCCGGATCGAATCCGTTCGCCTTGCGGACCGGTCGCCGATCTGCGTCTCGACGTCCTGGTTGTCAGCCGAACTCTTTCCTGATGCGGGAGCGGTGTTCGCCGCCACGCGCTCGATGACGAAACTGCTCGCGCATTATGGTGTGCGCGACTACCGCCGCGGTTCGACCCGGATCACAGCCGGCATCGTCGATGCCACCGATGCGGCGCGACTCGATCTCGCGCTGGGGCGTCCGATCCTGGTGGTCGATTCGACCGACGTCGATCCGGACGGCAAGCCGCTGGTGACGAAGCGCTCGCGGTTCGCGGCAGAACGGGTGGAATTCTTGATCGAATCGTAGGGTGGGCAAAGGCGCACTTGCGCCGTGCCCACCATCCTTCCAAGACTTCGACAGAAATGGTGGGCACGCTTTGCTTTGCCCACCCTACGAGAGAAGCGCTCTATGCCACCGCTCGCCTGCCGATGATGGCGAAGCGCAGCTTGCCGGAGATGAAGTCGATCGCGGCGACGGCGACCAGGATCATGAGCACGAGGAACGACACCTTCTGCCATTCCAGCACGCGAATCTGCTCGGCGAGCTGGAGGCCGATGCCGCCGGCACCCACGATGCCGATGATGCTGGCCGAGCGCGTGTTCGATTCGATGAAGTACAGCACCTGACCGGCGATGACCGGCAGCACCTGCGGCATCAGGCCGAAGCGAATCTCATGCAAGGCACTGCCGCCTGATGCCCTGATGCCCTCGACCTGCTTCTGGTCGGCCGCCTCGATTGCCTCCGAAAACAGCTTACCGAGCGCGCCGAAGTCCGAGACCATGATCGCTAGCACGCCGGCGAACGGGCCGAGCCCGACGACATTGATCCAGACCAGCGCCCAGATCAGCGTATCGACGCCGCGGATCGAATCGAGGAAGCGCCGCACCGGGAAGCGAATGATGTTCGGCGGCACGATGTTGCGCGCCGCCAGCAGCGAGACCGGCAGGGCCAGCGTTGCGGCGAGGGTTGTGCCGAGCAGCGCGATCGACAGCGTCTCGCCGAGCGCCTTGAGATAAAGCGGCAGCGACGTTCCTGGATCGGGCGGGATCATCATCATGGTGATCCAGCCGAGCTGCTTGAGGCCTGCGATGAACTTTGCCGGCTCGAAGCCGAGATCGTGCAGGCCAAAGATGAAGACAGCGAGCGCCGCCACGATCATGGCCGGCGTCGCCAGACGCGCGGCCGCCGGCCGCTCGAAGGCATCAGGATATTTTGTCCGCAGCGCCGCGGTGTCGGGCTTCTCGAACTGCTTCATGACCGTGCATCCTTGCCGAACAGCCGCGCGCGCAGCCAGCCGGTCGTGATGTCGATGACGAAGATCGTAAGCACGATCATCAGCAGGATCGCGCTGACGTCGGAGTAATAGAACTTGCGGATCGCGACCACGAGCTCCTGGCCGATGCCGCCAGCACCGACGAAACCCATCACCGAGGATTCGCGGACATTGATCTCGAAGCGCAGCAGCGCGTAGCTGACATAGCCGGCGGAAACCTGCGGCAGCACGGCAAAGCGCATGCAGGACAGCCAGCTCGCGCCGGTCGAGCGCACGCCTTCGACCGGCTTCATGTCCGCATTCTCCACGATCTCGGAAAACAGCTTGCCGAGCGCGCCGGTGGAGTGAATGGCGATCGCCAGCACGCCGGCCATCGGCCCGAGCCCGAAGGCCATGACGAAGATAAGGGCAAACACGATACCCGGCACGGTGCGGGCGAATTCGAGCAGGCGGCGCACGGTGAAGCGCAACCAGGGCGCTGGCGAGGTGTTCTCAGCGGCGAAAAAATTCAGGCAGAAGGCGCAGACCGCGCCGATCAGGGTGCCGACATAGCTGATCAGCAGCGTCTCGCCGAGCAGCTTGCCCCATTTGTACCAGCCCCACAGCCATTCGCCGGGATCGGTCCAGACACGCTGGCCGCTGTCGAGGGTGAGGATACGGTCAAAATAGCTGACGAAATTGCCGAAATAGGTGAAGAGCGTCCGCAAATTCACCTCGGCCCCGATCGCGGCGAGGATCAGCGCGGCGATGAACAGCGTAGCGCCAGCGAACAGCCGCAGGCGCTTGCGCGCCACCGCGTGGCGATAGGCCGCGTTCAGCGCAGTCAGTTGCTGCTCGGGAAGGATCGAAACCGCGATGGTCATGGGGTCAGCGGACAAGGCTCGACATAGAAAAGAGCCGGGTCAATTGACCCGGCTCCAGGTGCGTCGTCCCGTTCGATCAGGACGCCTTCTTACGCAGATTGTCGACGAATTTGATCAGCTCGATCGTCTTGTTGTAGTCGTCGGTGGCGATCGGCTCCCAAGGCTTGTTCTTGCCGTCGGAGAGCTTCTTGAATGCCTCGGGATCCTTCTGCGCCGCCTCCAGGAAGGCCTTCTTGATCGCGGACTTCATGTCCTCGGGCAGATCGCTGAGATAGGCATAGGGGTCGTTGATGATGAGGTCGGACTTCACGATGATGCGGAAGTCCTCCTTCTTCATCACGGTGCCGTCGGCCGACTTTACCATGCCCTTGTTGAGCATGCGGGTCAGGTTGGAGTCGTCATCGGCGTTCCACCAATTGGCGGCGACGTCGACGGTGCCCTGGGCGAGCGCGAGAACGGCGTTCTCGTGGCTGCCGGTGAAGACCACCTTGGAGAAGTAGGCATCGGGATCGATGCCCATCGCGTTCAGCTTGAAGCGGGGCATGTTGTTGCCGGACGTGGAATTCGGGTCAACAAGCCCGAGATTCTTGCCCTTGAGGTCCTCGATCTTCTGGTACGGCGACTTCGCCAGCACGTAGAACACGGAGTAATAGCCCTTCGAGCCGTCGGAATTGACGTCGATGACGAAGGCATCGGTCTTCACGCCGGTGAGGCGGGCGCGCGCAAAGGACGCCGGACCGTAATAGCCGATATGGATATTGCCGGCGCGCTGGCCCTCGATGAGGGCAGCGTAGTCATTTGCAACACGCAGCGTGACCTTGATGCCGAGTTCCTTGGACAGATAGCTGATGAAGGGGGCGTAGCGCTCGGTAGTGCCCGAGCCGTTCTCGGCCGGGATCGCCGCAAAGGTGATCTCCGGATATTTTGCCCTCCAATCCTCGGCGGAAGCGGAAGCGGAGAAAGCCAGTGCGGCGGCGCCGGCAAGGACGATGCGACGAGTGATCATGATACCCTCTTGATCGGTTGAACGCGGTGAACACAAAAAAACTTGGGTCGCCGCTCAGGCGGCGGCAGCGGTGCCGAGTGCCGGAACACCTTCGGGCGCGGGCAGCGGCGTGCCGCCCATGACTTCACTGGCTTCGAGATCGTAGAGCTCGCGCGCGACGTGCTCGGTGAGCGCCGACGGCGCGCCGTCAAACACCACGCGGCCCGCCGCCATGCCGATCAGGCGATCGCAGTAGCTGCGCGCCAGATCGAGCGAATGCAGGTTGCAGATCACGGTGATGCCGAAATGCTTGTTGATGCGCAGCAGCGCATCCATCACGATTTTGGTGTTGCGCGGGTCGAGCGAGGCGATCGGCTCGTCGGCTAGGATGAGATCGGGCTGCTGCACCAGCGCGCGGGCGATCGCGACGCGCTGCTGCTGGCCACCGGAAAGCTGGTCGGTGCGCTGGGCCGCGAGCGAGGCCATGTCGAACTGCTCCAGCGCCGACATCGCCAGCGCCTTGTCCTCTTCCAGCCAGGTCTGAGTGAGCGAGCGCCAGGCCGGCATCGCGGCAAGGCGTCCCATCAGCACGTTGGTGAGCACGTCGAGACGGCCGACGAGATTGAACTGCTGGAAGATCATCGCAGCGCGGGCGCGCCATTGCCGCAGCTCCTTGCCGCGCAGCGCGGTGACGTCGACGCCGTCGAACAGGATGCGTCCCTCTGTTGGTGTCACCAGGCGATTGATGGTCCGCAGCAAGGTCGACTTGCCAGCGCCGGAACGGCCGATCACGCCGACAAAGCCGCCGGGGGTGATCTCAAACGAAGCACCATCCACCGCGGCTTTTGTGCCGAAGCGGCACGTCAGACCTTCAAGCACCAGCATGCAGGGGCTCCCAACTAGCTGGGGCCACCGCTAACGCCGCCACTTTACATTTGTGTGACAGGGCCACTGCGGTGCGGCGATCCTACGCACCTCGTCCCCCGTCATCTCTGCGTCATGACATCGTCATCAAGCCGCTCGAAGACGAGATCCCTCCCCCCCTTTTGACGGATGCACCATGGTCGCCAAAGCGCTTTCGGTCCAACCGACCATCGATCCCACCGCCAAGCTGCACGAGATCAAGCTCGGCGCCTATTGCGAGGTCGGCGCGCGCACGATCCTGCACGAGGTGACGATGGGCGACTATTCCTACGTTGTGAACGATTCCCAGATCACCTACACGACAATCGGAAAATTCTGCTCGATCGCGGCGATGACGCGCATCAATCCCGGCAATCACCCGATGCAGCGCGCCAGCCAGGCGCATTTCACCTATCGCGCGAGTGCCTATTTTCCGGGTGAGAGCGACGAGGCCGAGTTCTTCGAGTGGCGGCGCCAGCATCACGTCCGCATCGGCCATGACGTCTGGATCGGCCACGGTGCGATCGTGCTGCCGGGCCGCAATATCGGCACCGGCGCCGTGGTAGCCGCAGGTGCCATCGTCACCAAGGACGTGCCCGCCTACACGATCGTCGCAGGTAATCCGGCCCGCCCGGTCCGGCGGCGGTTCTCCGACGAGATCGCCGGCCGCCTGGCAAGGCTCGCGTGGTGGGACTGGGATCACGAAAGCTTGCGTGAGGCCTTGCCTGATTTCCGCAAGCTCGGGATTGAAGATTTCCTCGCAAAGTACGAAGCACGGATCGTTGCCAACCAATCCTCTCCCAGCAAGCGAAGCGTCCTCGCGTGACCGAAATATTCCTTGAAGGCGGCCGGGCCCTGATCGGCACGGAGATCGTCGAAACCTCACTCGTCGTTTCCGGACAGGACATCGCAGCGATCGACCGCGGCCGCGGTCGCGTACCGCTTGCGATCGACGCCCGCAATCTTTTGCTCCTGCCGGGCATCGTCGACCTGCATGGCGATGCCTTCGAGCGGCAGATGATGCCGCGCCCGGGCGTCGACTTCCCGATCGACGTGGCGCTCGCCGACAGCGACCGGCAGGTCGTCAGCAACGGCATCACCACCGTCTTCCATGGCACGACATGGTCGTGGGAACCGGGCCTGCGCTCTGGCGACAATGCGCGGCGCCTGCTGGAGGCGATCGAGCGGCTACGCCCGCAATTGGCTGCCGACACCCGCTTCCATCTACGGCACGAGACCTACAATCTCGATGCAGAGGACGAGATCGGCCAATGGCTCGCCGAAGGACGGATCGATCTGTTCGCCTTCAACGATCACATGGCTGCGACCATCCGCGATCTGGCAAAGCCGAACAAGCGCGGCCGCTTGGTTGACCGGACCGGACTGTCCGACACGGCTTTTGAAGAGCTGGTCGGCCGTATCGCCGCTCGCGCGGCGGACGTCCCGGCGACGACTGCGCGGCTTGCTGCCGCGGCGCGCGCGGCCGAGGTGCGGATGCTCTCGCATGACGACGCAACGCCGGCGATGCGCAAGGCGTATCGTGACATGGGCGCCACGATCGCCGAATTTCCAGTCAACGAGGAAACCGCGCGGGAAGCAGCAAGCGCAGGCGACGCCATCATCTATGGCGCGCCGAATGTGGTGCGTGGCGGCAGCCATACCGGCTGGACCAAGGCGTCCGACATGATCGCCAAAGGGCTCTGCTCGGTGCTGGCCTCCGACTATTACTATCCGGCGCAATTGCTCGCCGCCTTCCGGCTCGCCGCTGATGGCGTGCTTCCACTGGCGCAGGCCTGGAAGCTGATCTCGGAAGCCCCGGCAGAGGCCGCAGGCCTCTCCGATCGCGGTATGATCAAGGAGGGACAGCGCGCCGACATCCTGCTGGTCGACGATACCGTGCCGCTGCGGCCGCGGGTGGTCGCGGTGATCGCCGCTGGCAAGCTCGTCTACCTCACCGATGGCACGCGCCTGCTGGGCTCAATCGCGACGCCGCGTGAAGCTGTCGCCACCGTCTGAACCCGCTATACCTGAGGCGATGACCGATTTTCCCCGCTACGCGATCTACTATGCCGCCGATGCTGACAGCATGCTGTCGCGCTTCGGCGCCGAGCTGCTTGGCTATGATGCCCATAGCGGCCGTGAATTGCCTTTCCCTGCCGAAGCGCTGCATCTTGCAGCCGATTGGCACGACGTCACGGCCGATCCCCGCAAATACGGTTTTCACGGCACGCTGAAGGCGCCGATGGCGCTGGCGGGCGGCAAGACCGAGGCCGAGCTGGTTGCGGCGTGCGCAGCGTTTGCCAGCAAGCCGCGGCCGATTCCCGTGATTCGTCCGATCGTGGATTCCATCAGCGGCTTCATTGCGGTGATCCCGTCCGAGCCCGTCAGCGAATTGACCCAGCTTGCCGCCGACTGCGTGCGCGATTTCGATGCGTTCCGCGCGTCGCTGACGGCGAACGATCGCGCGAGGCGCAACCCGGATGGGCTGCCCGAGCGGCAGCGCGACTATCTCGATCGCTGGGGCTACCCTTACGTGATGGAAGAATTCCGCTTCCACATGACGCTCACGGGCCGGCTCGATGCAGAGCGGCGTGCACCGATCGTCGAGATGCTGCGGAAGCGGTTTGCGGAGCTGCGCCTTGTAACGCTTGCCATCGACCGCATCGCGCTGTTTCGCCAGGAAAACGCCGCGGCACGCTTTCACATCATCGGCGAGTGGCCGCTCGCCAGCTAAGGCTCATCACCAGCTCGCGAGGTTGAACGCGAGAGCGACGGCGCCGACCAGGACGAGGCTCGCGGCCCAAGCCGCATCCAGATTGAACCAGCTTCGCGACACGAACTTAAGACCGAGATAGCGGTAGACCAGCCACGCAAGGCAACCACCCACGATGATCATCGCAACGACGTGCGTTAGCGAAACCAGCACCGCCATCGCAAGATTCGCCGTGACGAGGGTGCCGGCCGCCTGATGGGCCGCGTCGAGGTCAGCGGCCTGGCATAGCCCGAGATAGATCGGCACCAGCATCAACGCGGCACCGTGGGCGATGGCGACGGCGAACGACCAGAGCGCCAATTGCGTTGGCGGTATCCGCGCCAGCGTCCGCGGATGACGGCGATCAACCAGACGAAATATGCCGAAACCGATCACGAGGAGGCTCGCGCCGAGCTGGATCGGCCGCTGCCACTCGGCCAGCGCCAGCAATAGCGCGAACGGCAGGAGCACCAAAAACGTCGCCAGCAGATGGCCGGCCGACAGCGCCCCGAGCGCGCCAAACAGCGCGCGTGGACTTCGTTCCATGAGTCCTGCCGAAACCGCGAGCGGCCACCCCATTCCCGGGTTGACGCCATGATAGGTGCCGCTCGCAATGAGAGCGAGCCAGAGCCAGGCAAGGGTCCGGCCCGCCTCTCCCCAATCTAGGCCGACGGATAGCAAAAGGAGTCCGTCGAGCAGTCGCCGCCCTCAAGCCTGATCTGGTGGGCCCGATAGCCTTCCGGGAAGCTGACGAAATAATCGCTGGCGAGTTCGAGTCCGCCGTTGCGACCGACATTGGCCATCACTTCGACGCCGGGAACGCCATCCGGATAGAACTGATCGTCCCAGGTCGAGTAGAGCGAGTTGGTCCAGTACACGCGCTTGCCGTCACGGCTGATCTCGACCATCTGCGGCCCACCGGCATATGCCTTGCCGTTCGGATGCGGCGCGCGGCGCACGATGCCTCCGGTGTACACCGAGCCCGCGAGCTTGGGTTTCCGGGGATCGCTGACGTCGTACTGGCGCATCTCGCCGGTGCCCCAGCAGGAAACATAGAGGAACCGGTCGTCCATCGACAGATCGATGTCGGTCACCAGTGGCGGGACGGCACCAAAGCCCTGCAAAAGCGGCGGAAGCTTTTCTTTGGCTGCCGGCTCCGGCGGGATCGTTGCCGTCTTTTCGGCGTGGAATTTTCCGCCTTCGCGCCACCAAGTCCAGATCGAGCCTTCCAAATTGGTGGTGTCGACCACCACGCCAGCGAAGCCGTATTCACGAACCGGATCGTGCGCTGGTCGCACCTCCAGCGCCATCTGATGGTTGGCACCGAGCTCGATCGTCTGGACGTTGCGCCGGGCCCGGAGATCCCAGAAATGGAGCCGGTGGCCATACTTGTTCGACAGCAGATCTTCGGGAACGATGCCGTTCTCGAATTGCGGCGGCAGCCCCCACTCGCTCGTCACCATGTAGTCGCGCGGCAGATTCCACCAGAAGTCATAGTGCAGCGTTTGCGGACCGCGATCGATCTCCCAGCGACCGAGCACCTCGAACGTCTCGCAATCCATGATGAAGACGCCGGGCGGCCCGCTCGTGCCATCCTTACCGCCACCGCCCAGCGTGCTGACGTAAATGCCGTCCGGCCCGCAGTGGATGGTGTGGGGCCGCGAGTAGCCGGTTTTCTTGAAGACTTCCTCCGGCTCGATGATCTTGTGAATTTTCGCTTTGGTCGGATCGGGCTTGGTGTCGATGATGTAGATGCGCGATGAACGCAGGCCGGGAATGACGAGATAGCGCCGCTCGATGAAAGCGTGCCCGGCAAGCGGAGACAATGCTGACGAGCAGGCATTCCAGCCGAAATGATGAAACTCGTCGCCCTTGTTCGGCATCGTCACGGTATGGACGATCTGGCTGTAGGTCGACGATCCCGGCTTGGCGTCGATGACCGCGAGTGCGTCGGGCTTTGAGAAATCCGGACTGAGCAGCAATGTATAGGCGAAATTTTCGGGCGGCGCTTCCATCGCGAGTTTTGGCGATGCGTGGAAGGTCGGATCTGGCCGCATAGTCATGGCACTGCCTCCCTGTTTGCGTCGACTTGCGCCAACCTGGCTCGGGATAACGGCATAATGAAGTGCTGACGGGCGATGTCCTTAAGGTGCTCCGCAGGCCTGGTTGGCCCGGGAAGATTACGGCAACGCGCTGCCACGCGAAACCGGCCGAAGCGCGCCAATTCGACGCTTGGCCGAGTGGAAGCTGTTGCGAGACGGGCTCGATCGCGAACCCACACTCGGCGTCGTCCCCGCGAAGGCGGGGACCCCCGCGCGAGCGCTTGCGCTCGTCCACAAGTCTTCGCAACAACTAAGGCCTGTGGTTATGGGTCCCGGATCTGCGCTCCGCTTCGCTGCGCTTGTCCGGGACGACGAGCGGAGTTTGTAGGCGCCAAAAACTCAACGTCGTTCCGGCGAAAGCCAGGACAACGTTGGGGAGCGAACTCCGCTACTTACCCCAGCGCAACGCCAGCGCGTCGCGTTCCTTGGCCAGTTCGAGCAGGCCTGAGCGCGTGGCCGGGTGCAGCGGTTGCAGGGGATGGCGCACGGCGTCGGACTTGATCACGCCGCCGGCCTGCATCATCGCCTTGCAGGCGATCAGGCCGCACTGGCGGTTCTCGTAGTTGATCAGCGGCAGCCAGCGCTCATAGGCGGCCTTGGCCTCCTCGCGCTTGCCGGCAAAATAGGGATCGACGATCTGGCGGATGCCGTCGGGATAGCCGCCGCCGGTCATCGCGCCGGTGGCGCCGGCGTCGAGGTCGGCCATCAGCGTGATCGCCTCCTCGCCGTCCCATGGACCTTCGATCGCGCTGCCGCCCGTCTCGATCAGGCTGCGCAGCTTCGCCGCCGCAAACGGCACCTCGATCTTGAAATAGCGGATGTTGGAAAACTCCCGCGCCAGCCGTGCCAGCAACTCCACCGACAGCGGCGTGCCGGCGACCGGCGCGTCCTGGATCATGATCGGAATCTCGATCGCCGCCGACAGCACCTTGAAGAACTCGACGATGCCTTTCTCGGGCACCCGGAAAGTCGCGCCATGATAGGGCGGCATCACCATCACCATGGCGGCGCCGGCCGCCTCCGCCTGCTTGCTGCGCGCCGCGCACACGGCCGAGGAGAAATGGGTGGTGGTGACGATGACGGGGACGCGGCCGGCGACATGCTCCAGCACGGCATGCATCACGGTCTCGCGCTCGGCGTCGGTCAGCACGAACTGCTCGGAGAAGTTGGCGAGGATGCAGATGCCGTTCGAGCCGGCATCGATCATGAAGTCAATGCAGCGACGCTGGCCTTCGAGGTCGAGCTCCCCGCGCTCGTTGAAGATCGTGGGGGCGACGGGAAAGACGCCCCGGTACGGACGCTGGACTTTGGTTTGGGGCGTGGCCGACATCGAAACTACTCCCTGGATCTCTTGCCGCGACTTATCGGGCGGGCCGCCCGCGATGCCGCGCGAGCATGGTAACGCTACCATTTAGCGCGGCCGCGCACCTGCGGCAATGCCGATCGCGGCAGGGAACTTCAGATCTGATGAGCTACGCCGAACGCACGGCGCCGAGGAAGCCTTCGACCGCCACGCGGAGGCGATCGGCATCGGCGGACATCTTCTTGACCGACTCCGTCAACACGGTGCCGGCATTGCCGGTCTCGCGGTTGAGGCCGGCGACGCTGCCGATCGTGTCGGTCACCTCGCGGGTGCCGAGGGCGGCCTGCTGGAAATTGCGCGAGATCTCGGTGGTCGCCGCGCGCTGCTCTTCGACCGCCGCGGCGATCGCCGTCATCTTCTCGTCGATGCCGCCGATCGCCCCGCCAATCGACCGGATCGCGGACACCGCCTGTCCGGTCGCGGACTGGATTTCCGCGACCTGGCGCGAGATCTCCTCCGTCGCGGTCGCCGTCTGCGACGCCAGGCTCTTGACCTCGCCGGCGACCACGGCGAAGCCGCGGCCCGCCTCGCCGGCACGCGCCGCCTCGATGGTGGCGTTCAGCGCCAGAAGATTGGTTTGGCCTGCGATGGCGCTGATCATCTTCACGACCTCGCCGATGCGCGCGGCGGTCTGGTCCAGAATCTCGACGGTGGCATTGGTCTGCTCGGCCTGCGCAACCGCCTCGCGCGCCTCGCGCGCGCTGGCCTGCACCTGCGCCGAGATCTCACCGACCGATGCCGACAGCTCCTCGGTCGCGGCCGCAATGGTCTCGAGATTGTTGGTGGCCTGCTCGGCCGCGGACGACACCGCAGCCGTCTGGTTGCTCGACTCCGACACCAGCGAACGCACACCCGTCGCCGTGGCGTCGAGCTCCCGTGTCGATTCGGCAACGCTATGAATCACCGCCTGCACGGCGTCGTCGAAGCGCCGGCAGGCCGCGTCGACCGTGCCGGAGCGGGCGAGCTGCTGGGCCTGTTGCGCCTCGCGCTCCTGACCGAGCCGTTCCGCCGTCGCCGCGCTCTCGCGGAGGCTCTCGAGCGCTGAGGCCATGGTGCCGAACTCGTCGGGATGTTTCGACTGCGGCACCGACGTTGCGTAGTCCCGGGCGCTGATCCGTGCGATCGCGCCCATCAGCGATTGCACCGGTCGCACCAGGCGATTGCGCACCACGAACACGCCGGCCAGGGTCACGGTCAGTGCCGCCAGGAAGGCCAGCGACTGCACCACGAGCTTGGCGAGCGCGGTCTCCTGCACGGCTTCTGCACGCGCGATCGACTGGTCCAGCGCCTTGTTGGCAACGGCCACGATCGGACCGAACGGCGACTGGCAGAGCGCATTCCACTCCTGCGCGGAAACGGCAGCACGCCCGCTGCCGTCGAAATTCCTGGTGAGCTGCGAAATCTGCTGCACGACCGAGTCGGTTTTCGCACGCGCCTCCTTGGCCGCAGAGACGAGATCTGCGGTCACATCAGGCGCGGTGAGCAGCTCCTCGATCCCGGTCCAGCCTGCGCCGACGACGCCGTTCCATTGCGCCACGTTCAGCTTCTGGCTCTCATCCAGCGGCTTGCTGCTGTTGACGTTGGGGCGCAGCGCCGAGCACTGGATGCCATAGCGGTCGCGCACCTGCCAGGCGAGGCGGCGAACCTGGATCATCCGGGCGATGAAGGGATCATTCATCCAGGCTCGGTTCGCGACGGCGGTTGAGGCGAGGTTCGCCGTATCGATGGTCTTGCTGACGGCCTCGTACCAGGAACTGGTGCGATCGATCTTGCGCTCGGCGCGCGGACGAGCGGCTTCGTCGAAGAACAGGCGGAACTGCGGCGCGGCTTCGCTCCAGCGTTGCTTCAGCGTGCTTGCAAGTTCCTCGCGACGGGCGAACTCGACGGTGCCGATAGCGGTCATGATGGTGTCATAGCCGGCCTGCTCGAGCTTCTCGGTCTCGGCCAGGCGGCTTCGCGGATCGTCCTCGCCGAGCAGCGCGCTCTGCGCATCCCCGCGGTTGGTTCGCAGCGACAGCACGCCCTGAAAAATGGCCTTGTCGGCGGCGGCGAGCCGCCCGGTCTCGAGGCTGTCCCGATAACGACCGAACGCGCCCGCCATCTGGATCGCCGTGCTGGTCAGGGCGCCGACGGCAAGCAGGGCCATCACCACCAGGAGAAGCGTACTTACCGATTTCTTAATCATGGCCATTGCCAGCGCCCAGTTTCGTGCGGCGGCACTCTGCCGCGCGACCTGCCAACGTTCCGTTAAGGCTTTAATCGAACTGGCTGCAAGGCAAATCTGCCGCAACGGCTGGTTGATGGGACAATGAATCGAACGGCTGAGGAGGCCGGCGCGCTGCGCCGGCCTCACCCGAGGTCATGTAACCTTCGTAAAATCCGGCGGGCGGCGCTCGGCAAAGGCCAAAAACGCCTCGCCCGCCTCGGCAGTGCGCAGGCGCTGTGCGAACTGCTCGCTTTCTGCCGTCATCTGCGCGACCAGCGCCTCACCATTGCGCATCAGCCGCTTGGTGGCGATCAGCGCGCCGGCAGGTTGCTTCGCGAGGCGCTCGGCGAGCGCGGCGGCCTCGGCGTCGAGCTTGTCGAGCGCCACGACGCGGTTGGCGAGGCCCCATTCGAGCGCGGTCTTCGCCGGCACGGCCTCGCCGAGCGCGAACATCTCGTAGGCGCGGACGTGACCGATGCGCAACGGCATCAACAGGCTCGAGGCCGCCTCCGGCACCAGTGCGAGGCTGACGAACGGCGTCGACAACAGCGCATTGTCGGCAAGCACGACGAGATCGCAATGCAGAAGCATCGTGGTGCCGACCCCGACCGCGCGGCCCTGGACGGCCGCAACCAGCGGGCGCGTGCAGCGCGCCAGCGACTGGATGAACCTGACGACGTTGCGGCTGCCCTCGGATTTGCCGGTGGCGACTGCGGCGAATTCGCTGACGTCGTTGCCGGCCGTGAACATGTCACCTTCGCCACGGATCAAGATCACGCGGACCGACGGATCGGTCTCAGCGCCCTCGATGGTGTCGGCGAGCTTGCCGTACATGGCGTCGGTCAGCGCATTCTTCTTGTCAGGGCGCGTCAGCGTCAGCGTCAGCACGCCATTGGTCATTTCAGTCCGGACATGCTCGGTCATGGAACGGCTCCTCTCATTCGTCTGTTGCTCGTGGAAACTTGGTCTGAATGCTCGTCAACCAGCGCGCGACGATGTCGATCTCGGCGCTGGAAAACCCTTCCGTCAGCGCGGCATTGATTTCTGCTGCTGCCGTCTTCGCCCGCACCTCGACCGCACGGCCCTTGGGCGTGAGCCAGACGCGCCAGGCGCGGCCATCCTCGCGGTCGGCCCGCCGCTCGACCAGCCTTGCCGCGGCCATCCGGTCGACGAGGCCGGAGATGCCCGCCGGCCCGAGATCGAGCGCGGCCCCCGCCTCGCCCATCAAGGCGCCGTCCTGCCGGCCGAGGATGAACAGAAGCCCCGCCTGGGATGGCGTCACCTCGCTCTCCGGATGCGCCGCCATGAATCGCTGCAGCCGGCGCTGCGCGACGTTCAGGAGGTAGATCAGCCGATGGTGCCGTGCCGCCGTCACGCGCGCTCCAATTTATTTCGCATGCGAAATATATAGATCGATGAGGCCAGCTTGTAAAGCGGCGCGGGCGTCACGCCGTTGTGGCGCGACAGCCGTCCAGAAAAATAGCTGCGGCGGTGCGGACGCGACGCTCGATCTCCTTGCGTGATGGCAGCGGCACACCGCCATAGATCGCGGCGCGCTGAGGAGCCGAGACGGCCATACCGATCAGCATGCCCGCGGCCTCCTCGACATCGTCAAGCACGAGGCGCTCTGCCTTCACCTGGACGCGCAGCCAGCGCGAGAGAGCGGCCGCGGTGCGCGCGATACCATTGCGATAGAAGGTGACGGCGAGATCCGGAAACGCCGCGGATTCCTGGAGCACGATGCGTTGCATAGAGACAACCTCCGGATCGAGCGCGAGGTCGGCGCAAGCGAGCAACGCGGTGGATAGGGCCTCCGCAATATCGGCGTGATCGATGCCCTTGAGTTGCACGTCGGAGAGTTGACGGTCGAGCCGATCGGCGACCATGGCCTCGAACAACGCCGCCTTGGCCGGAAACAGCCGATAGAGCGTCTTGGTGGAAATGCCGGCGCGGCGCGCCAGCTCCTCGGTGCTGGTCGCCGCATAGCCGTTCTCGGCGATAGCGTGCCGTGCAGCGTCGAAGATGATTTGACGCGTCTCACTGTCATCGCGCAGCGGCGGCCGTCCACGGGGGCGGAGTTCGCTGGAGGATTTTTCCTGAGCCATGTTTTTACATGATGCCTGTCATTCCATTGACAGTTTTCAAGTTAGCCCTATTTTGGAAATCGTCAAGTTTCCTAATTCAGGGAGGCCGCCATGACCGTCCACGCCAGCCCATCCAAGATCGAAGCCACAGGGGTTCCGGCCAGCGTCCCGCAGAGCCTGCTGCCGGCCGAAACGGCGTCCGCCCCGCCCAGAAAGCTCAGCCTTCGCAAGCTGTTGTTTGCCGGTGTCGCAGTTGCCGCGCTGGCCGGCGCGAGCTGGTACGGTTACGACTACTGGACGGTCGGCCGTTACCTCGTCTCCACCGATGACGCCTATGTGAAGGCCGACAACACCACCATCGCACCGAAGGTCAGCGGCTACCTCGTCCAGGTGCAGGTCGCCGATAACGAGCATGTGAAGGCGGGCCAGGTGCTGGCCCGGATCGACGACCGCGACTTCAAGGTCGCGCTCGACCAGGCCGGCGCCGACGTTGCGGCCGCGAGTGCCACCATCACGAGCAAGGAGGCGCAGCTCGAGGTTCAGCAGGCGGTGATCTCGGCCGCCAGGGCGACGATCGACGTCGACACCGCAACCAAGACCTTCGCAAGCCAGGAGAACAAGCGCTACACGGGCCTCGCCGCGACAGGCTTCGGCAGCGTGCAGAATGCGCAGCAGGCGCAGGCGCGCGACGCCAGCGCGGACGCGACGATCCAGCGCGACACCGCCAATCTCGCCTCCGCCCTCAAGCAGGTCGATCTGTTGAAAGCCGAGATCGTGCAGGCCACGGCCGCTCTCGCCCGCGCGGAAGCCGTGCAGCACCAGGCCGAGCTCAATCTCGGCTACACGACGATCGTCTCCCCGATCGGTGGCGTGGTCGGCAACCGCACCCTTCGCGTCGGCCAGTTCGTTCAGGCCGGCACGCAGTTGATGTCGATCGTGCCTGCCGACGGCGCCTATGTGGTCGCCAACTTCAAGGAGACCCAGCTCACCAACGTGCATGCCGGCCAGACGGTCGACATCGAGGTCGACATGTTCCCGGGCCAGGTCGTGCACGGGCACGTCGATTCGATCGCGCCCGCGAGCGGTCAGGAGTTCGCGCTGCTGCCGCCCGACAACGCCACCGGCAACTTCACCAAGGTGGTTCAGCGGATCCCCGTCAGGATCGCGCTCGATGCCGAGAGCGCGCCGTCGTTCGCGCTGCGTCCGGGCATGTCCGTGATCCCGACGATTGCGACGCGTTCCAGCGCTCCCGCCGCGCTGGCAGCGACTGCACCCAAGGCAACCCAGACTAAGGCAAACCAGACCTCCGGAGGGTCGCGCCATGTCCAACAGCCTCGCAATCCCAGCACCCGCACGCTCGATTCCGGCCGCGACGCCTGATCGCATCGTCGCCGATCCGAACCGCGCCAGCGCCACGATCTGGATCGCCGTCTTCGCGGCGATGATCGGCGCCTTCATGGCGATCCTGAACATCCAGATCACCAACGCCTCGCTGCTCAATATCGAGGGCGGCATCGGCACCGGTGTCGACAACGGCTCCTGGATCTCGACGTCCTATCTGATCGGCGAGATCATCGTCATCCCGCTCACCGACTATCTGTCGCGCGTGTTCTCGTTCCGTAACATCATCCTGAGCTTTGCGACGCTGTTTGCGGCATTCTCGGTCGCCTGTGCTTTCACCCACGACCTGCCCTCGATGATCGCGATGCGCGGCTTGCAGGGCTTTTTCGGCGGCGTCCTGATCCCGATGGCGTTCACGCTGGTCTTCACCAAGCTGCCGAAGGGCCAGCAGCCGATCGGGCTCGCGATGTTCTCACTCGCGGTGACCTTTGCGCCCGCGATCGGCCCGACCATCGGCGGCTATCTCACCGAGAATTACGGCTGGCAGACCATCTTCTTCGTCAACGTCGTGCCGACCGCGGTCATGGTCGCGACGCTGTTCTTCGCGCTGGAGCGCCAGCCGCTTCAGCTAGGCCTGCTGCGCGAAGGCGACTGGTTCGGCATCGCCACCATGGCGGTCGGCCTGGCCTCGCTCCAGGCCGTGCTCGAGGAAGGCAACAAGGACGACTGGTTCGGCTCGCCCCTCATCGTGCGGCTTGCCATTGTCGCGGCCGTCAGCCTCGCACTGTTCATCTACAATGAGCTGGTCGTGGAAAAGCCACTGTTGCGCCTGCGGCTATTGACGCAATGGAATTTCGGCATCGGCACGATCGCCTCGGTCTTCCTCGGCTTCGCCCTGTTCGGCTCGGTCTACCTGCTGCCCGCCTATCTCGGCCAGGTGCAAGGCTACAATGCCGAGCAGATCGGCAACGTGCTGGCCTGGACCGGCCTGCCGCAGCTTCTCCTGATCCCCCTGGTGCCGAAGCTGATGCAGCGCTTCGACGCCCGCTATATCGCGACCGTCGGCCTGCTATTGTTCGCCACGAGCTCCTTCATGAACATCATGATGTCGCTCGATTATGCGGGCGATCAGTTCCTCGCGCCCAACGTCGTGCGCGCGGTCGGTCAGGCACTGACGCTGGCGCCGCTCTCAGCGCTCAGCCTCGGTAGCGTCGCACCGCAGGATGCGGCCGCCGCCTCCGGTATCTCCAACATGATGCGCAATCTCGGCGGCGCGATCGGCACCGCCGTGCTCGCGACCATCGTTACCAAGCGCGAGCAATTTCATTCCAACATCATCGGCCAATCCGTGACGCTCGGCCGCGAGGAGGTCCGCAGCCGCATCGCGCAGCTCACGAACTATTTCGTCGCCCATGGCGTGCCGGATCCCAACGCCGCGCACGAGCAGGCCGTCATCGCGCTCGGCAAGCTGGTGAAGCGCCAGGCGCTGGTAATGGGCTTTTCCGACACCTTTGCCGTGATCGGCGTGATGCTGGTGCTGGCCGCGCTGGCCGTGCTGCTGACGCGGAGCGTGAAGGCGGCGGGCGGCCCGGCGCACTAAGCCTCGACCACTTATTTTTGAGCGGCCGTCACGCTTGACGGCCGTCTTTTTTTGTGTTCTTCCTTTGTTCCATTCAAGTACAGGTTGTATCAGGAGTTCATTTCATGATGAGTGATATGCACGGCGATGGCGGGCCGGCCCAGCTCGTGATTCATGATGACGAAGATACGCCAGACGAATTCGTGATCGAATTGCTGCGGCGGGTTTTCGGTAAGTCCGAGCGCGAGGCGGTCGCGCTGATCACCAGGATCGAGCAGGAGGAAAAGGCCGGTAGCGGTCCCTACCCGCGGTCCGTCGCCGACGCACTGCTCAAATCCGCGCTGCAGCACATTCAATTTGCAGGTCACGGCCTGCGGATCACACTCGAACCGGTCAAGACGACCTGCGAGCTTTGCGGCAAGCCCGAGGCGCAGACCGACGTGCGACTCGGGGGCCGGACGATCTGGCTGTGCAGCGACTGCATGCGTGCCGCAGGTAACTCCGGCGAGGAGCCGAAGGAAGAGGAGTTCGAATATGCCTGCGAGGTTCTGGACCGGCATTTTGCCGGCGTTCCACGCAGCAAGCTCGTGACCACGGTTCGCCAGTTTCCGGGACACATGCGCGCAGACGTCCAGGCGGGCATCGACCGCCTGTTCGCTTCCGCCGTCCGGCTGTTCGGCATCAATGACGAGCAACGCTACGAAACGCTGTCGATTGCGCGGCTTCTGCGCGAAGGCCGCAATGCGCAGGCGATCGCACCGCTCCAGTATTTCGATGTCGATATTGGCGAGAAGAACCCCGCCAAGTGCCTCGACAACGGGCTGTGGCTGTGCGCGCAGGGTGATCTCCGCTACGCCGTGCTGCTCTGTGCGCATCGCGAGTTCAGCCGCGAGTCCGGAATCCGGATCGAACTCGCCGTGCCCTCTGGCGCCGCGGGCGCGGCCCTCGTCCAGCGATGCTTCGGCGAGCTGGAGCAGGCTGTGCAGACCGCGCGCACCTATCGCGGCAAGATTCTCTCGCTCGACGCCGACCGAGATTATCGCGGCCTCTCGCGCGGCATCACCGTACACCGCCTGCCGCCGGTCGCACGCGACGAGGTGATCCTGCCGGAGCAGACCTTGCGGCTGCTCGATCGCAACGTCCTGAGATTCGTCGGGACCCGCGATCAATTGCGCAGGCTCGGTCAGTCGACGCGCAAGGGCATTTTGCTGTACGGCCCGCCAGGCACCGGCAAGACGCACACGATCCGGTATCTCGCGGCGCATTTGCCCGCCATACGACCCTGATCATCACCGCCGAGCAAATGGGCCTTCTCGGCGCCTATATGAGCCTGGCGCGGCTGCTTCAGCCCTCGATGGTGGTGATCGAGGATGTCGATCTCATCGCCCGCGACCGCGATGACATGGGGCCATGCGAGGAGCCCCTTCTGAACAGGCTGCTCAACGAGATGGACAGGCTGAAGGAGGACGCAGACATCCTCTTCGTCCTGACCACCAACCGGCCGGGGGACCTCGAAGATGCGCTCGCCGGCCGGCCCGGCCGGATCGACCAGGCCATCGAAGTGCCTCTCCCCAACGAGCTCGGCCGCAGCAAGCTGGTACGGCTCTACGGCAAGGGGCTGCCGCTCGATGACGCCATCGTCGCCGAAGCGGCGCGGCGCAGTGAGGGCACGAGTTGCGCCTTCATCAAGGAATTGATGCGGCGGCTGGCACAGGCGAGCCTGGCCCGCGACGGCGGCAGTTCCGTCATCTCCGCCGACATCAATGAGGCGCTCGACGACATGCTGTTCTCCGGCGGCCGCCCTCAATGCGCAGCTGCTCGGCGGCGCACAGGCGATGGCGGCGGGATGATGACCGTTCTCGCCGCTGGAGCATGATCCGGAAAAGTGTGAAGCGGTTTTCCCTCGCGACAAACGCGGAACGCGCTTGCGCGGAGATCATGCTCAAACAAGCACCTAAAGCGCGATGACGATTCATTCCAATCTCATCGCGCTTTGGAGTGCTCTAGTACTCCGCCGCGAGGTGCCGGGCAATGTCGCCGACCGGAAGCCGCGTCAGATCCTTGGGCAGTTCGCCGACGATGCGCGCCTTGACGTCCGCATGAAACGCGGCGCGCAGGTCTGCCAGTGCACGCGGCGGTGCGATGACGACGAGCGCCTTCACGTCGCGCTCGCGGACGAGCTGCTCCATCGCGGCTGCGACACGCCGGGCGAAGCGATGCTCCTCGATATCGTGCCAGTCGGTCGGCTCGACGGCCGCCCTTTGCCCTGTCGGCTTGCTGACACGGCCGGGACGATCGGTCCCCTGCTCGCGCGTCGGCGGATTCTCATCTGCGAACACGTCCTCGGTTTTCAGGTTCGGCTGCGCGGGATTGCCTTCGTTGCGCAGGAACAGCGCCTTGCAGCCGTCGCCGATGAAGACGAAGGCGCCGTGGGGAATCATCAGGCCGCTCATGTCAACGCTCCAGCTTTCGCTTCGATATTCAACCCCTCACCCGCCGGCGGGTTGATTCAAATCAACGCGAGCCTGCCACGGCCCAATGCGTGTGCTGCGCTTACCAATACGTGAGCACGGGAACTTGCACCGCGACACCGGTGCGATCTTCAACGAATTTGAGAGAAATCAACGACAGGTCGCGCGCACACCAACCCAAGTTCTCTAGGGAACGTGGAACCCGTTCGAGACGCTGGCGCAGAAACCTGCCAAGAAGATCGAGGTCACGATCGGTTCGTGCGAGGCGGTCCCCGCAGCCTCGCACCAGCTATCCGCATCCGGCGCACTCCGTCACTGCGCGCAGAAGAAGCTCACTGCCTCCGTCACCGGGCCGCCATTGTAATGCGGCCAGGCTGGCCAGCGGCACAGCGGCAGCGCGCGCACAACCGAGAACGCCGGCGCCTCGACCTTCTGCTCGGTGACCTCGAGATCGCCGGGCGCCTTATCGTGCTCGACCCAGTCGACCAGCACGCTCAGCATGTCGATATTGGCCGGCGCGCCGGAGCCGACATGGTCGACGCCGGGCGCCGTGTAGAGCCTTACGAACAGGTCCGTCGTCGCCGACCCCATCAGACGCTCGACGTTCTCGAAATAGCGGATGCCGGCATAGGGGCTCTGCGCATAGTCGGCCATGTGCTCGAGCATGATCAGCCGGCCGCCATGCTCGCGGAAGCGGCTGAGATCGGGATTGGTCGAGTCCATCAGTTGGGACACCTCGAGCAGCCGCGCCTTGTGATCTTCGGGCCTGTAGGTGGTGACGTCGAGCTCGGGATCGCGCGCGAAGATATATTGAAGGGTGCCCGCACCGTAGACCCAGGCGATGCCATTGGTCGGGGCCGGCGGCTGCGCAGGCGCCGCGATGCCGAGCCACCAGGCCGTCCATCCGCCGGTCGGGCCGACGGATGGCGTATCCTCGCCCGACACGCCCCAGCCCGGATAATCATCGAGCCCGTTGGCGAGCGGGAACGGGAATTTGTAAGCGCCGTGCAGCGTGTCGATCGCCTTGATCTGCGCGTCGGTGAGGCATCGGTCGTCACTCTGTCCGCTCGCGCAGCGCAACGTCTGTGGCTTGAAGGTCGCTTTGCAGCCGACGGGATTCTCCACCAACGCATCGGCTGAGCCGTCGGCCTTGTCGCAGGCGGCGCGCACGGCGTCACCCACGAGCTTCACCTGGGCCGGACGGATCCAGCCGTCGCCCATGGTCACCAGCCCCGACCGGGTGCCGGCATGCTGCAGGCCGACCCAGTTGATGACCGGCACGCGCGAAAAAATGCCGTCGAAATCCGCCGGGTAACGCTGCGCCATGGTCAGACCTTCGCGGCCGCCCTCGGAAGAGCCCATGAAGTACAGCTTCTCAGGCCCCTTGCCGTAGGCGCGCTCCATTAGCGTGACAGCGGCGTCGCGCACTTTCTTGTAGGCGCGGTGGGCAAAGTTCTCGAATGCCTCGTCGTTGAGCGCGAAGGCCTGAGGCGGCTCGCCCGGCTTGGCCTCATGGCCGGAATCGGTGCCATAGGTGACGAAGCCGCGCGCAAGCGGCAACGGCTTGTCGAAGGGATAGGCCGGCGGCAACCCGAGTCCGGTGATCAGGACGCCGTTGAATCCGCCGCCGCCATATTGCACCGAGCGGCCGTTCCACTCGACCGGCAGGTTGAGCTGGAACTTGATCGGCGGCGCTTTCGGGTCCGCGGGTTCAATGTGACCGAGCACCTTGCAGAAAGCAGGACTGGCCGGGGTGACACGTCCCGACGGCATCGGTCCGCGTTCGGCAACGGTGAGCGGCGACGGCGCCTGGAGCGATGCCGAGTCGATCTTGACGGCACCAGCCTCCGAAGCAAGGCCCTTGCAGACGGTGTCGGCATCCCCGGCCAGCGTCAGCGCGGATACGCCATCGACATCAGCCAACGCCACCAGCAGGCTCGCGAAACACACGGTTACGCTGATCTCAGAACGCGTCATCGCTTCCACCCGGACTTTTCTGTTATGAACGACAAGCGCGCGCATTCAACGCAACGTGCGGCCGTCCGTCAATCGCAAGCGCCCGATGGCCCGCCGTTAGAACGATCCCACGACGCTGCCGAGCGCGATGACGATGACCAGCGCCAGCAGCGACGAGACGATGCCGACCATCACGATATCCAGGTAGCTCTCGCGATGGGTCAGGCCGCAGATCGCGAGCAGGCTGACCACCGCGCCGTTGTGCGGCAGGATATCCAGCGTTCCCGAACCGATCACCGCCACGCGATGCATCAGCGCGAGGTCGACGCCGGTTCGCGCGGCGAGGTCCACATAGGTCTGGCCGAGCGCATCGAGCGCAATCGTGAGGCCACCGGACGCCGAGCCGGTCAGTGCCGCCAAAATGTTGGTCGCGACCGCAAGCGACACCAGCGGTCCGCCCTCGATCGAAAGCACCCAGTCGCGCACCGTCTCAAAGGCCGGCAGCGCAGCGATGACGGCACCGAATCCGACCAGGCTTGCAACGCTCACCGCCGGCAGGACGGACGCATTCGCGCCGGCATCCATCGTCTGCCGCAACGATGCGAGCCTCGGCCAGTTCATGGCTATGGCCACGACGATCGCGGTGGCGAGCGCGACCGAGACCGACCATACGCCGGCGACCGCGGACAAGGACGTGCCGCCCCAGCGCTGCTCGGCCAGGTATGAGAAATCCAGCCGTGGCAACACCAATAGCGACATCACGAGATTGACGGCTACGACGACGACGAGCGGCAGGATGGCGCTCAATACCGGCGACGGTGCCTCGCTGCGACGTCCATGGCGGATCTCCGCCGGATCGAATTCGCGGGCGAGCGTCGCGCGCTCGCGTAGCAATTCATCGTCAACGATGTTCTCGGCAGCCTCTTGCGTATCCGCGCCAAAACCTTCGCCGGCGCGGCGGGCCGCGGCTTCCGCCCGTTGCAGCCACCACAGGCCCGTGCCGAGCATGACGAGGGAAGCGATGATGCCGAGCCCGGGTGCGGCAAACGGCGTCGTGCCGAAGAACGGCATCGGGATCGCGTTCTGGATCGACGGCGTGCCCGGCAGCGCCGACATCGTGAAGGTCGAGGTCCCGAGCACGATCGCCGCCGGGATCAGCCGGCGCGGAATGGAGGCTGCGCGGAACAGCGACTGTGCCATCGGCGCGATAACGAAGAAGGCGACGAACAGGCTGACGCCGCCATAGGTGACCAGCGCACCGGCCAGCACGACCGCAAGGATCACGCGCTGCTCGCCGAGCCGCTGTGCCATGAAGGTGGCGACTGCCGTCACCGCGCCGCTGTCATCCATCAGCTTGCCGAAGACGGCACCGAGCAGGAAGATCGGAAAGAACTGCGCCAAAAAGCCCGCGGCGCTCGCCATGAACACCTGCGTCAGATTGGCGAGCAGCGGCTCGCCGCCGAATGCTGCGGCCACGAGCGCCGCGAACGGGGCGAGCAGCAGGACGCTCCAGCCGCGGAAGGCCAGCACCACGAGCAGGCCGAGCCCGACGAGAATGCCGAGAAGCCCCACGTCTCAGCACTCCGCCAGGAGAACATCGAGATCGGCGGTCGAGCGCCGGCCGACGTCCTCGCGATGACGTTCGAGGAATTCGCTCGCAGCCAGCCGGCCTTCGTCGCGGAGCATCGAGAGGAACTCCCACTCCGCGTTCAGCTTGGAGGAGGCACCGAACTTCGTCAGGATGTCGCTCTTGATCCGGTGCGTCCGCATCCGCGCCCAGCGCGCGCCCTCGCCGCTTCCTGGATCGGCCGCCTGACGCAGCAGCGCGATCATGCGCAACTCCTTCATCAGCGGCGAGTTGAACGAGATCTCGTTGAGCCGGTTGAGGATCTCCGCCGCGGTGCGCGGGTCTTCCGGCCGCTCCGTCGGATTGATCTGCACCAGGATGGTATCATAGGCGTCGCTTTCACGGACCAGCGGTGTGATCGTCGGATTGCCGGCGAAGCCGCCGTCCCAGTAGGGCTCGCCGTCGATCTCGATGGCACGGAACATGGTCGGAAGGCAGGCCGAGGCCAGGAGAACGTCGGCCGTGATCTCTGCGTTGCGAAAGATCCGGCCCCGGCCGGTGCGCACCCGCGTCGCCGTGATGAACAGCTTGATCTCGGAACGCGCGAGGCGTTCGAAATCGATGCTCTCGGCGAGCACCTTGCGCAGAGGATTATAGTCGACCGGGAGATCGTAGGGCGAGAACAGCCGTGACATCAGATCGGTAAAGACATAGGCCGGCGAGGTGTCGAGCGTCCAGCGCCCCATCAGGCGATCGAGCGGCGAGCGCTGCAACGGACTGAATGCCGCGGCGCGCGAAACACGGCGCCAGTATTGATCCAGCGCCTCACGCGCGCCCTTGGCGCCGCCCGCCGTCCATCCGTCGGCCAGCACCGCGGCGTTCATCGCTCCGGCGGAGGTCCCGGAGATCGCGACGACATCAAACCATGTCTCTTCGAGCAGACGGTCGAGCACGCCCCAGGTGAACGCGCCGTGCGAGCCTCCGCCCTGAAGTGCAAGGTCGATCGGTATGCGGTCTCGGGCCATCGTGTCCGCACTCGCGCAACTTAAGCTCAAGTTCGATGAGACTTTAGACGAGACTTGTCAGATGAGCTTTGCCTTCAGCGCCCCAGTTAACCACAGGTAAGTAGAAAGCGGAAGGCGGGCCACGCAACAGCGCAGCCCGCCCGGACGCGTCACACCGTCGTGATGCGAAAAGCGCTCAGTCCATTCGCGCGTCAGTGCTCGAACACCAGCCGGGCGCCGATCGTGCCGTCGAGCCCACGGATCTGCCGGAGCAGCTCGTTCGAATCCTGGCCGCCAAGGTCGGCATCGAGCACGACGTAGCCGAGATCGCCATGCGTCTCCAAATATTGGGCGGCGATGTTGACGTCACGCTGCAAGAAGACCTCGTTCAGCCGGCGCAGCATGCCCGGTACGTTGCGGTGGACGTGGCTGAAGCGGGCACCCGTGGGGCGGAGATGGAGCTGCACCTCAGGGAAATTGACCGCACCCATGGTCGAGCCGGTGACGCAATAGTCGACGAGCTTGCGGGCCACCTCGCCGCCGATCCGCTCCTGCGCCTCTTCCGTGGAGCCGCCAATGTGCGGCGTGAGGATCACGTTGCTCAGGCCCTGAAGCGGACTCTTGAAGCGATCGGCGTTCGAGGACGGCTCGACCGGGAAGACGTCGATGGCGGCGCCGGCGACGTGCTCATCGCGCAAGGCGCGCGCCAGCGCATCGAGATCGACGACGGTGCCGCGGCTGTTGTTGATCAGGAACGAACCCGGCTTCATCAGCCGCAGCTCGCGCTCGCCGATCATGCCCGCGGTCTCCGGCGTTTCCGGCACATGGAGGCTGACTACGTCGCTCTGGGCCAGGAGGTCCTCAAGCTTCTCGACCGGCTCGGTATTGCCGTGACGCAGCTTGTCGGTCCGGTCGAAGAAGATCACCCGCATGCCCATGGCTTCGGCGAGCGTCGAGAGCTGTGATCCGATATTGCCATAGCCGATGATGCCGAGCGTGCGGCCGCGCACCTCGCGGCTGCCGGTCGCCGACTTGTCCCAACCGCCCTCATGCGCCGCCACCGAGCGCGGAAAGATCTGCCGCAGCAGCATCACGATCTCGCCGATGACGAGCTCGGCGACGCTGCGCGTATTGGAGAACGGCGCATTGAAGACGGGAATGCCGCGCTTGCGGGCGGCGAGCAGATCGACCTGATTGGTGCCGACGCTGAAGCAGCCGACTGCAAGGAGCTGGTCGGCCGAGGCGAGCACGTCCTCGGTGAGCTGGGTGCGCGAGCGGATGCCGAGCAGCGATACACCCTTCACGGCTTGCCGCAGTGTCTCGCCGTCGAGCGCCTTGCTCAACCGCTCGACATTGGTGAAGCGGGCGGTCCTGAACAGGTCCACTGCGCTGTCATTGACACCTTCAAGCAGCAGGGCTTTCGCGGTCCGCTCAGGGGTCTGGCCTGTGGCTGGCATGGGATCTCCGTGGATATCGCCTTCGCGCGCGGCTTAGTCTCCGGCGAGGCCGAAGACAATATGATTTTCACGTGGAGGCAAGATGGCGGGGTATGGCCTGCCTGTGCGCGCTCAGATCACGTAAAATCCGTGCGTCGCATCGCGACGGAGCTGCTCGACGAGGCCGTATTCCCAGTCAAGATAGGCCTGCATCGCACTTTCCGCGACATCGGTGCCCTCGTAGGGACGCCTGTACCGATGCACGGGATCCGGCTTGGGCAGCACCTGCGGTGGGCCTACCTCGAGTGCGCCGTCATAGCCACCTTCGAGCACGTAGACTTCCCAGCCCATCTGCGCAAGCCATGACGCCGTCATGTCGGCGCGCGCGCCTTTGTCGTCGGTCAGGAGGATGCGCGCGCCGCGCACGGGCGCTGCCATGTCGATCTCCTGGACGAGCTGGCCGCCCGCGTAGTGGCGGAAGCCGGCGAGGTGACCGATCGCATAGTCCTCGGCGTCGCGCACATCGAAGCGATACAGCGTTCGATGAGGTTGCGCAGCGAGCGCCGCCGCCTCACCCGCGCCGATGTGGCGAACGCCCGCACGATAGGCGACGTCGCGGGCATTGGCCGCGGCGCCTTCGAACGACCCGATCGCACCGCGGCGCCCGGCACCATGCTCGAGCGTATGCTTGGCGAGAGTCCAGCCGATCGTGCCATTGCGCAGCGCGCGCACTTTGTTCGGGACGCCCGCATTGATCAGCGACTGCGTGCCGATGATCGAGCGCGTGCGACCGGCGCAATTGACGATGATGGTGGTGTCGGGATCGGGCGCCGCACGGCCCGCCCGCAGCACGAGCTCGGCGCCGGGCACGCTGACCGAGCCCGGGATATTCATGGTCGCATATTCGTCGAAGCGGCGAACATCGAGGATCGCAACATTGGCCTTGCCGGTAATCAGGCTTGCGACCTCGTCGGCGCTGAGCGAAGGCGTGTGACGGCGCGCCTCGACAAGCTCGCCAAAGGCCTTGGCATAGGAGTTGACGTCCTCGAACACCTCGTAACCGGCCGCGCGCCACGCGTTGATGCCGCCGTCGAGCGCGCCGACATTTGTGTAGCCGAGCGCCCGCAGCCGTTCGGCGCCCGTCCCGACCAGACCTTCGCCGTCATCATACAGGACGATTGCCACGTCCTTGCGCGGCAGCCGCGTCTCGGCCTCGATCGCGATGCGCCCCTCCGCCATGTTGGCGGCGAACAGGGGATGGCCGGTGGCAAACGCTGCTTCATGCCGGAGATCGAGCAGCCCGATCTCCTCGCGCAGCAGCAGCGCGCGACGGATATCTGCAGGGGTGACCGTGGGAAGCTTCATGGAGCGGCGGGTCCTCGCGAGAATGAGCCTGCCGTTTTTGAACCATTGCCGCGGCCTTGGCTAGCCGCTCCGCGCGCTCACTGCTTCGGGCCGGCTGTTCCCGTTTCCTTCAGCCGCGCCGATCTGACCCAGCCGGACACGGCATTTCCGTTTCTGGGGTTCGTGTACATCACCGAGGCCCAACCGTCGTCGGTTTGGGCGTAGGCAATCAATTCGTCCTTGGGAATGACGAAGATGCCGTTCATCGCACAGGCGAGGTTCGGAGCCGAGTATAATTGCAGTCGTCCCGCTCCAGTCACGACGTTCGCCATGGGCGGCGACAGCATCGGTGCGTCCCTGCCGCCCAGTTCCGGCTCCTTGCAGAGTGGCGCGGCGAGCGCTGGCGTCAAGGCGACCACGCCCCAGACGATGAAAGCGGACCATGACCATTCGTGACCTCCGCGAATGCTCATCGGTCGTCTCGAAGGCGAGAAAGGTTCGGTCGCTTCACGCGATCGCGGGACTCACGAGCGCGTCGATCTTCGCCTTCAGCGCCTTGCCGTCGGAGAGGCCACGAAGCGGCGGACGCACGCGCAGCCAGCCGGGATCGGCGGTCTGTGCGGAGAGGATCGCTTTCAGCGTCGCAACCAACGACGGCGTCTTGACGACGATATCGATCGCCGCCTGCATGCGCGCTCCGACGTCCTTGCCGTCGACCATGCCCTTGACGAGTTCGGGCACGATGTTGGCCATGCCGCAGATGGTGCCGGCGCCGCCCGCCGCGATGGCGCGGGTGATGTCGGCTTCATTTCCCACGGTGATGGCGAGCTCGGGGGCCGCTGCACGGAATGCCTGGAATTGCTTGAAGTCGCCGCTGGAGTCCTTGAGGCCGGCAACGAGCTTGCCGAAGCGCTTGCGAAGGCTCGATGCCACCGTCGTCGGGATGGCGACGCCGGAGACCTGCGGGATGTGGTAGAGATAGGCGCGCAGGCGATCGTCCGCGACGCCATCGAGAATCGCCGCGAACGCGTCCTCAATTCCTTCAGGCGTGACACTGCGATCGAAATAGGGCGGCAGCACCAGCACGTGGCGCAGGCCGAGGCTCAACGCCGAACGCGTCAGGGCGATGCTGTCGGTGATCGCGGGAAAGCCGCCGCCGATGCCGATACGGTCGGCCTCGACGCCAGCCTTGAGCAGCGCCTCGACGGTCGCAACCCGCTCGGCGACGTTGAACGAGGTACCTTCGCCGGTGGTACCGAAGATGACGACGCCGTTGACGCCCTGCTTGAAGAGCCGAAGCGCATGGTCCGCCAACCGGGCGGGATCCGCAGCCCCCTCGGCCGTCAGCGGCGTCGGCGTGGCCACCCAGAATCCGCGAATTGCGTCCGTCATGACATGTCCTCTTCTGCCGGCCTAAGCCTTTGATCGGTCTTTATCTTTTTGAGAAGCGCGAAACTCGCTTGGCGTTCTCTCGAGTTTCTTGTACCTTACATACAAGTTAATCACAATCCTCCCGTCAGGCGGGTCGCGCCGCCAAAAATGCATGGGCGAGCGCCAGACCTCGCACCGCG
>NZ_JBANBJ010000063.1:0-47755 GCF_059803515.1 Bradyrhizobium sp. UFLA05-125
CAATAGACCTGCGGCCGATACTTATTGTGACCGGTCTGGTTCAGGAGGCCCGCATCGCGGCGGGGCCTGGAATGGCCGTTATTTGCTCTTCGAGTAGCCCGACGCAGCTGCGGGCGCTTCTGACGGTGGTGGATTCCGAGAGCATCCGGGGCGTGATCTCCTTCGGCGTCGCTGGCGGGCTCGATCCCACGCTTCGCTCGGGCGACGTCGTGGTCGCAACCGAAGTGCTGGCGGGCGATGCCCGGTGGGCCGCCGGCCTGTCGCTCAGCGAAGACCTCATCGACAAGCTGACCTCCGGACGCCGCCGCGTCGTGCGTGGCAGCCTTGCCGGTGCCGAGGAAGTGGTCACGGGCAGCTCCTGCAAGGCGGCGCTCCACTCCGAGACCGGTGCGGCCGCCGTCGACATGGAGAGCCATATCGCGGCTGCCTACGCCGCCGAGGCAGGCCTTCCGTTCGCCGCACTCCGGGTCATCAGCGATCCCGCCCACCGCGCGTTGCCGGCGCTGGCGCGGGAGGCGATCAAGCCGAACGGCCAGATCGATGTGGCGACGATCTTGCGCGGCGTCGTGCGCAATCCGGGCACGCTGCGCGCGCTGGTCTCGACCGGCATCGACTTCAATCGCGCACTGCGCTCCCTGCGCGTCAGCCGCGACTTCCTGATCGGCAGCGAGGGGCTCGTCTCCGAGGCGATCTGAGCGGTTTCGAATCCGCATAAACGAGACAAAAAGGCCCGATCGCAGCGCGATCGGGCCTTTGTCTTTTGATCCAGCGTCGCCCGGATGGAGCGAAGCGCAATCCGGGGCCGGTTGAACGCCTGATCCCGGATTTCGCTTCCGCTCCATCCGGGCTACAGGTCGAGAGTGTGCCTACGCGGCGGTCGAGGCCTTCTGCTCGGCAGCAAGCGCCTCGTCACGACGGATCTCGGAGAGCTTCTTCTGGACCTGCTCCGAGAAGATGTACTGCGCCGGACGCTGCTTGGAGAGGTCGATCTCCGGCGCCATCGGGCCCGACGTCCTGACGCCGCGCATCGCGACCCAGGCGGCCTTGATCGGGTTCGTCAGCGCCGCCGTCGCCGCCGTCGGCTCGTAGCCGCAATGCGCCATGCAGTCGGCGCACTTTTCATACTTGCCGGTGCCGTAGGTATCCCAGTCGGTGGTCTCCATCAGCTCCTTGAAGGTCTTGGCATAGCCTTCGCCGAGCAGATAGCAGGGCTTCTGCCAGCCGAAGATGTTGCGCGCGGGCATGCCCCAGGGCGTGCACTCGTATTCCTGGTTGCCGGCGAGGAAGTCCAGGAACAGGCCGGAATGCATGAAGTTCCACTTCTTGCCCTTGCCCATCGCGAAGACGTCGCGGAACAGCTTCTTGGTCTTGGTGCGGTTGAGGAAGTGCTCCTGGTCCGGTGCACGCTCATAGGCGTAGCCCGGTGACATCGAAACGCCGACGCCGAGCTCGGTGGTGAAGTCCAGGAACTTCGCGATTTCTTCCGCCGGATGGCCGTCGAAGATGGTGGCGTTGACGTTGACCGTGAAGCCACGCGCCTTCGCTGCCTTGATCGCGGACACAGCGCGGTCGAACACGCCCTTCTGCGAGACGGCCTTGTCGTGGTGATCCTTCAAGCCGTCGAGATGCACCGAGAAGAACAGGTACGGGGAGGGCTCGAACAGGTCGAGCTTCTTCTCGAGCAGAAGCGCGTTGGTGCAGAGCGAGACGAACTTCTTGCGCGCCACGAGGCCGCGCACGATCTCGCCGATCTCCTTGTGGATCAGCGGCTCGCCGCCGGGGATTGCCACCATCGGCGCGCCGCATTCGTCGGCGGCGTCCCAGCACTCCTGCGCTGTCATGCGGCGGTTGAGGATTGCGTCCGGATAGTCGATCTTGCCGCAGCCGACGCAAGCGAGATTGCAGCGAAACAGCGGCTCCAGCATCAACACGAGCGGATAGCGTTTGCGGCCAAGCAGTTTCTGCTTGAGCAAATAGCCGCCGATACGCATTTCCTTGAAGAAGGGTATTGCCATCACACGTTTCTTTCTGGGCTTGAAATTCAGGTAGGTCAGCTTGCGGCGAGTTCCGCCGGAAGCCGGAATTCGATGTTTTCCTCGCGCCCGGGCAGAACCGAGACCGAGACCGGTCCGATCCGTCGCAGGGCTTCGATCACGTCATCCACGAGAACCTCAGGTGCCGAGGCGCCGGCTGTGATGCCGACGGTCTTGGCGTCTTTCAACCATGCCGGATTGAGCTCGCGGCCATCGGCGACCAGATAACTCGCCACGCCGGCCTCAGTGCCGATTTCGCGGAGCCGATTCGAATTGGAACTATTGGCAGCGCCCACCACCAAGATCACGTCGACCAGCTTACTTAAGTCCCTTACCGCAGATTGGCGGTTCTGTGTCGCATAGCAGATATCCCGGATGTCGGGGCCTTGAATATCTGTAAATCGGGCCTGGAGGGCCGCGATAATGTCTCTGGTGTCGTCCACCGACAGCGTGGTTTGGGTGATGTAGGCCACTGGCCTATCCACCGGCAGCGTCAGGGCCTCCACCTCTTCGACGCTCTGGACGAGCAGCACGGGGCCTGGAACCTGGCCCATGGTGCCCTCGACCTCGGGATGGCCGGCATGGCCGATCAGTATCAGGGTACGGCCCTTGGAGATGTAGCGCTTCCCCTGATTGTGAACTTTCGTGACCAGGGGACAGGTCGCATTCAGCACGGGAAGGTCGCGCGCAGCAGCCTCTTCCTCGACGCTGCGGGCCACGCCATGGGCGCTGAAAACGGTCATCGATTTCGCGGGAACCTCGGACAGCTCCTCGACGAAGATCGCGCCTTTCTTCTTCAGGCTTTCGACGACGTATTTGTTGTGCACGATCTCGTGGCGCACATAGACGGGCGGGCCATACTTCTCGAGCGCCCGCTCCACGATCTCGATGGCACGCACCACGCCGGCACAAAAGCCGCGCGGCTGCGCTAGATAAACTTCCATAGGTCGCCCATCACGCAAGTTGCACCAAATCCGTTCAGTTGTCCCCGGCCGCACCCCGATACTCACCAATAGTGCAATATCCGCACCATTGGTTACGCATCAGCGGTAGCAGCCCACCCGTCCGTTTGGCCCCAAGCGCATGGAGGCACAGGGCCTTGTGTCAAAAAAACGGCCGCGAGGAAAGGCGGATCGCGTTCTCGGTTCCATTAACGGTATTATGATGCGGCAAGGTTAAGGCGGTCCCTCACCCCTTCGTCACTTTACCGCCTCAACTGGCCGTCTATACCCGCCCGCGCGGTCGTTGACCTTCGTCAATTCATCGAACCTCCCGATGGGTCAGACCGCCCAAAACAGCGATAGGTTTCGCCGGGGAACTCCGATAAAGAGCGGGCGTTTCCGGCAAGCTGTTTAAAAGCCAGAAAGAAAAGTTGTGCTGCAAAGTATAGTCGTTGCGATCGTCCGAGCCTGCACCCGATTTGCCACACTCGTCGTTGTCGGCGGGCTCCTGCTGGCGGTTGGCGCGGGCTACTACGCGGCACGCCATTTCGCCATCAACACCGACATCAACTCGCTGATTTCGCAGAACCTCGACTGGCGGCAGCGCGACCAGCAGTTCGACCGCGCCTTCGATCGCGATGCGACGATCCTGGCTGTCGTCGAGGCTGCGACGCCCGAGATGACCACTGCCGCAGCAGATGCGCTCTACGCGAAGCTGAAGGACGACAAGACCAATTTCGTGTCGATGCAGCAGCTCGGCACCGGCGAATTCTTCGAGAAGAACGGGCTGCTGTTTCTGTCGACCGAAGAGGTCGGCAAGATCACCGGCCAGTTCGAATCTGCAGCCCCCCTGATCGAGATCATGGCGGGTGATCCCTCGATCCGCGGCCTCACCGGCGCGCTGGAGACCGGGCTTGCCGGTGTCAAGCGGGGCCAGGTGAAGCTCGACAACACCGAGCGTCCCTTCAACCTGATCGCACAGACGGTCGAGACCGTCCTGAACAAGGGCAACGCGATCTTCTCCTGGCGCGAGCTCGTCAGCGATCAGCCGCTGACCGACTCGGACAAGCGCGCCTTCATCGAGTTCAAACCGGTTCTCGACTACAATGCGCTCGAGCCCGGCAAGGACGCGACCGACGCCATCCGGAAGGCCGCGGCCGAACTGGATTTTCCAACCAAGTACCAGGCGCGGGTGCGCCTGACCGGCCCCGTCCCGATCGCCAACGAAGAATATGCGACGGTTCAGGAAGGCGCCGTGGTCAACGGCATCGGCACTGTCATCGTGGTGCTGTTCATCCTGTGGCTTGCACTGCATTCGGCGAAGATCATCTTCGCCGTGTTCGTCAATCTGTTCGTCGGGCTCGCAATCACGACGGCCGCAGGCCTGATGATGGTCGGCTCGCTCAACCTGCTGTCGATCGCCTTTGCCGTGCTGTTCGTCGGTCTCGGTGTCGATTTCGGCATCCAGTACAGCGTCCGCTATCGCTCGGAGCGCTACAAGGTCGATGATCTCACGTCTGCGCTCGTGCTGGGCGCCAAGCGCTCGGCGATCCCGCTCTCGCTGGCAGCGATGGCGACGGCGGCCGGCTTCCTCTGTTTCATCCCGACTGACTACAAGGGCATCGCCGAGCTCGGCCAGATCGCCGGCGTCGGCATGCTGGTGGCGTTCATTTCCTCGATCACCGTGCTGCCGGCGCTGTTGAAGCTCTTGAACCCGCCCGGTGAGAAGGAGCCCGTGGGCTACGCCTTCCTGGCACCGGTCGATCGCTTCCTGGAGACGCACCGCGTCGTGATCGTCGGCGGCACACTGCTGCTCGCGCTCGGCGGCCTGCCGCTGCTCTACTACATGAAGTTCGACTTCAACCCGATGAACCTGCGCAACCCCAGGGCGGAGTCGATCGCGACCTTTCTCGATCTGCGCAAGGATCCGAACACCGGCGCCAACGCCATCAACGTGTTGACCAATTCGGAAGAGCAGGCGAAGCAGATCGAGGCAAGGCTCGAGAAGCTGCCGGAAGTGCTGCGGGTGATGTCCCTCGACAGCTTCGTGCCGGAGGACCAGGCGCCGAAGCTGAAGCTGATCGCGCAGGGCGCCAAGGTGATCACCCCCGCGCTCAACCCGGACCAGGTCGACGCTGCGCCCTCGGACCAGGAAAATGTCGACTCGCTGAAATCCTCGGTCGACGCCTTGCGCAGGATCGCAGGCAACGACAAGGGGCCCGGCGCGGCCGCCTCGCGGCGGCTTGCGGACGCGCTCGATAAGCTCGCCAACGCGGACGAGGCGACCCGCAACAAGGCACAGGACGTCTTCATTACGCCGATGAAGATCGTGTTCGACCAGCTCAGGAACGCGATGCAGGCCGAGCCAGTCACGCTGAAGTCGCTGCCACCTGATTTGGTCAATGCCTGGAAGAGCAAGGACGGCGTGATCCGAGTCGAGGCGCTGCCGCGCGGCGACCCCAACGACAACGACACCTTGCGCAGGTTCGCCGCGGCCGTGCTCACGGCGGAGCCGACTGCGATCGGCGGTCCGGTGTCGATCCTGAAATCGGGCGATACCGTCGTGCGCGCCTTCATCATGGCCGGCATCTATGCGCTGGTCGTCATCAGCCTGCTGTTGTGGATCACCTTGCGGCGATTCACCGACGTGCTGATGACGCTGGTGCCGCTCCTGGTTGCGGGCGCGGTAACGCTCGAGATTTGTGTGTTGATCGGGTTGCCGCTCAACTTCGCCAATATCGTCGCGTTCCCGTTGCTGCTCGGCGTCGGCGTTGCCTTCAAGATCTACTATGTCGTGGCATGGCGGTCCGGCAGGACGAATCTGCTGCAGACCAGCCTGACGCGGGCGATCTTTTTCAGCGCGCTGACGACCGCCACCGCGTTCGGCAGCCTGTGGCTGTCGAGCCATCCCGGCACGTCCAGCATGGGCAAGCTGCTCGCGCTGTCGCTGGTGACGACGCTCGCAGCCGTGCTGCTGTTTCAGCCGGCCCTAATGGGCAAACCCCGCAATCTCAGGGAGTAGGCAGATGTCGCCGACGGGATCGGCGACACCCTTCTGACCGGATTTTGCGCTCGCGCCGCTCTTGGGAGTGGCGGGCGCTGCGGTCGCCGCCGTCTTGGGCGACGCGCCGGTGGTCTTCGGCGCGCTCTTGGCCATGCTGTTGGCGGGGCTCGACGGGATCGGTGGCCCGACCCGGGTCCAGGTCTCGCCGCCGCAGAGGAAGCCAAGCACACAGCCCTTGATTTCGAGCTCGTCGGCGCCGGCGGGCGTGATGGTCGACGCGTAAAGCTGGCCGTCCTTGGCATTGTAGACTTGGCCCTCCCACTGGTCGGCGCCGGCTTTCTTCTTCATGTCGATCAGGATCGCCATGCCCAGGGTCGGCCTGCTCTTTTTTGAGACATCCGGGTTGTTCTCGTCGCGGCCGCCGGGGGTCTTCTCCCAGGATACCGCGCCCCACATGCTGCCATTGCATTGAGCCACGCGGATGTTGGCGACGCCGTCGGCGACCCGCCAGTCGCCGGTCGGATCGGCCGCGAAGGCCGGGTTCAAACAGCTGAAACCGCTAACCAGTATTATTCCGGAGTAAAGGGCCAAACGCATGATGGTTCCTTGGCAGCGCAACATGATTTAAAGCTGTGCTTGCGAAGATGGTCCGAAAAAGGGCAAAAGGCCGCAACGACCGTTTTCTGTTGACGACACAGCCATCAACCGAAGTATGTAGCGGATGCACACTCCAAATCCAAACATGGCTCAGCTCTTTGCTGACCGCGAGGCGCAACGCAGCTCCCTGCATACGCGTCACCTGAATGAGCAGTTCGTTCGGGTGCTCAAAACCATCGGCTACGATGTAGGTTTCCAGAAGGGGCAGGGGCAGTACCTCTACGACCGCGATGGCGCGCGCTATCTCGACCTGCTGTCCGGATTTGGTGTGTTCGCGATCGGCCGCAACCATCCGGTGATGCGCGAGGCGCTGAAGAGCGTGCTCGACGCCGATCTGCCCAATCTCGTTCAGTTCGATGTCTCGACGCTCGCCGGTGTGCTCGCCGAGCGGCTGCTCAAATACGTGCCCTATCTCGACAAGGCGTTCTTCGCCAATTCGGGCGCGGAGTGCGTCGAAGCGGCGATCAAGTTCGCGCGCGGTGCCACGGGACGTCCGGGTATCGTTTATTGCGCCCACGCCTATCACGGCCTGACCTACGGCGCGCTGTCGCTGACGGGGGACTCGAATTTCCGCAGCGGCTTCGAGCCGCTGCTGCCCGGCTGCACCTCGATCCCGTTCAACGATCTCGCGGCGCTGGAAAAGGCGCTGTCCTCGCGCGAGGTCGCAGGCTTCATCGTCGAGCCGATCCAGGGCAAGGGCGTCAACATGCCCACCGACGAGTTCCTGCCGGGCGCGGCTGCGCTCTGCAAGAAATACGGCACGCTGTTCATCGCCGACGAGATCCAGACCGGCATGGGACGCACCGGCCGTTTCCTCGCGGTCGAGCACTGGAACGTCGAGCCCGACATGGTGCTGCTGTCGAAGTCGCTCTCGGGCGGTCACGTTCCGGTCGGCGCGGTGCTGACGCGGAAAAGCATCTTCGACAAGATCTTCAACCAGATGGACCGTGCGGTGGTGCACGGCTCGACCTTCTCCAAGAACGACCTTGCGATGGCCGCCGGCATCGCCACGCTGGACGTGCTGGAATCCGAGAAGCTGATCGAGGCCGCCGCCAAGCGCGGTGCAGAGCTCCGCCTTGCGTTGACGCGCATGGTGCCCGGCTACGAGCTGATGAAGGAAGTGCGCGGCAAGGGCCTCATGATCGGCGTCGAGTTCGGCCCGCCGAAATCGCTGCGCTTGAGGGCGTCCTGGAACGTGCTGGAGACAGCGAACAAGGGTTTGTTCTGCCAGCTCATCACCGTGCCGCTGTTCAAGGACCACAAGATCCTGACGCAAGTCGCCGGCCACGGCAGCCACACCATCAAGCTGCTGCCGCCGCTCACCATCACCGAAGAAGACTGCAACTGGATCGAGAAGGCGTTCGACGACGTCATCGCCGGCAGTCACAAGGTTCCCGGTGCTATCTGGTCGCTCGGCAAGACGCTGGTGGACAACGCGGTGAGGCGGTCCGCCTAGGTCCCGACCGCGGCGTGGTGTCGCGGCGTGCGACCTGCTGAAGCAGTCCACCTACCTAACCTTCAAAGTAGCATCTACTTTCCCCGCGTTGACCTGACCGGGAGAGGAGTAGGCGATGCGTGTCACTGGCGGCTGTCATTGCGGTGCGATCCGCTATGAGGTGAACGGCGACATGATGGTGCACGCGCTCTGCCATTGCGCGGATTGCCGTCGCCATTCCGGGGCACCGATGGTGGGTTGGGCGATGTATCCGCTCGAAGCGGTCAAAGTGGTGCGCGGCCAGCCGAAGATCTATCAATCGTCCGAGCATGGACGACGGTACTTCTGCGCCGATTGCGGCACCGGGCTCTTCTACATCAATGAAAACATGATGCCCGGCATCATCGACATCCAGAGCGGCACCTATGATGACCCCGATGCCGTTCCAGCCATGATGCATATCCAGGTCGCCGAGCGGATTCGCTGGATGGAGCGCGCCCACGAACTGCCCATCTTCGAGCGCTTTCCTCCGCAGGAGTAACGGCGTGCGCAGGCTCGCGCGATGACGGCTTGGTTACAAACTACCCCTCCACATTCGCCTTCATCGCCGTCTCGAACTTGTCGACGAACTCGGCGAGCTCGTCGGCGCCGATATCGCTGACGGCCCAGAAGTTCAGGCCGCGGTCGCCCCAGCGGCGGCAGTTGAAGCCCTGCATGGTCTGGGTCTTCGGCGCGCGGTGTTCGGTGCTTGCGGTCTGCGACACGAACAGGTTGATGATGTGCTGCCGGCGCCGATAGACCACCGCGCCGATCGCGCGGGCGTCTATGTAATCGAGCCGGCCGCCGAGTAGCGTGAAGCCCTGCGCGGTCAGGTCGATTACGGGCGGGGCGACATCGAGCTTGCCGTTGAACCACGGTTTTACCGTGTGCTGGTCAGTGGAGACGACGTCGGTCAAATGGCCGGCCTGAAGCGAGCGCAGATGCGCCGAGACAACTTCGGACAGGATACGTTGCTGGTCGTCCTGGCGCAGCACGATGGCGACGAGACCGGTGGCGGCGAGCGCCGAGACCGCTGAGCCCATCGCAAAGCCGCGCAGCACCGCGCGGCGGCTCTGCAGGCGCGGCCGCGGCAGCGAGGCCTCGATGCGCGCACGCAAAGCAGCCGGCGCGGTGTAACGCAGGCTCGCATCGGCGAGCACGCGCTTCATCTCGCGCTGTGCGGCGAGTTCGGCTGCGCAAGCCGGGCAGGTCGCGATATGCGCCTCGACCTCGCTGGTATGACCGGCATCCAGCTCGCCGTCGATCAGTGCGTGAAGCAGAAGCTTTGCCTCGTCGCAGGTCATTTCGGTTGCTCCTCTTCCGCCATCCAGGCTGCGCGCAGCATGGCGCGGGCCCGGGCAAGGCGGGACATCACGGTACCGATCGGCGCCCCGACCGCTTCGGCGATTTCGCGATAGGACAGGTTGTTGATCTCCCGCAGCACAAAGGTTTCCTTGAATGGCTCGGCCAAAGCCTCGATGAGTTTTCTGATCGCCGTCGCGTCACGCGTGCGCAACATATCAGTTTCGGGATTCGCTTCGGTCTCGCGCCAGATCGGCGGCTGCTCGGACGCCTCGGGAATATCCTCGATCGCCGCGGGCGAATGCGCCCGACGCGCATATTCGGCGTTGCAGACGTTGCGCAGGATCGCGAACAGCCACGGCTTCATCGCCGGGCCGCGATAGCTGTCGAAATGCTTGAGGGCGCGCAGGTAACACTCCTGCACCGCGTCCTCCGCATCCGAGGCGTCACGCAACAGATAGCGCGCGAGCGTATAGACGTCGTCCAGATACGGCAGCGCCGCTTCACGGAAGCGCCGCGCCTTGTCGGGATCATCGCTGATGGAGGACATCGCCGTTCGCTTTGCCTTGTCGCCGGTGTCGGCTTTCGACGCGCGTGCCCGGCCAGCGTCAACCCACTGGCCGGGCAGAATGGTGATGCCTTGGTTTGAGCCGTTACTCAACCTTGATCAACCCCGTCATGTGCGGGTGCAGCGAACAAAAATACTTGTAATCGCCGGCCGCCGTGAAGGTGAACGAGAACTTGTCGTCGGTGTCGAGCGTCTTGGACCTGAACTTGCCGGCCGAGACGATGGTGTGGGGGATATCGTCCCGGTTGGTCCAGGTGATGGTGGTGCCGGTCTTCACCGTGAGCTCAGGCGGCTGGAAGGTGAAATTGTCGATATGCACCTCCATGTCGTCGGCACGGGCGTTGGTGATGGGCAGCAGCACGGCCGCGGCCACGGCGACACCGAAGTCGCGGCGATTGAGAGTCTTCATGGTCAGCTTCCGTTCAGCCCTGGAGCGGCGTGTCGATGATGGCGAGCGGCTGATCGCCTTGCTTGAAGTTGATGCTCGCGACCCCGAGCATCGAGCGGAGCCTTGCGTCCTCGACTTTCATCGGGCCGGGTGAGGGGGCAGCTCCGGGCGCGGGCTGCGGGAAGGCGGTAGAGCGCGCGGTGTGGAAGGTGACGTTGCCCTCGACCTTCTGCATCACCTGGTGGATGTGGCCGTTCAGTACGGTGACCGAGCCGAAGCCTTTGACGAATTCGAGCGCGCGTGCGCCGTCCTCGGTGCCCCAGCCCCATTGCGGATAGACGGTCCAGAGCGGGATGTGGGCGAACAGCACGACAGGCGTGGATTTCGATTTGCCGCGCAGATCGTCCTCCAGCCACGCAAGCTGCTCGGCGCCGAGATTGCCGAGCCCGCCGGCCTTGAGGTCGACCACGTTGACGAGGCCGACGAAGTGCACGCCACCGGCATCGAACGAATACCAGCCCTGGCCCTTTGTGCCGCGGCCATAGCGGTCGCGATAGAACTTCACCTCCTCGTCGAGGAAATCGTGCTCGCCCGGCACGTAGTGCACGTCCAGCTTGGTCTGCGAGATGATGCGCTCGGCATTGTCGAACTCGGCGGCCTTCGACAGGTGCGTGATGTCGCCGGTGTGGATCATGAAGGACGGCTTTGCCGGCATCGCGTTGATCTTGTTGACCGCCTCCTCCAGCGTGCCGAGCGCGTTGGGATTGGCCGGCTTGTCGAAGCCGACATGGCTGTCACTGATCTGGAGGAAAGTCATGCCGGGCGCTTCCGCGGCCTGGACGGAATCGACGATGCCGAGCGAGCGCGGCACGCCGCCCGTGATGGTCCAGAGCACCCCGGTGCCGGCCCAGGTCATGCATTCAAGCACCTTGCGGCGGTTGACGCCGTCGTTCCCGTGGTCGTGTCCGCTCATCACGCCTCTCCTTGCGCCCGGAATTGGGCTTCGGAGGATGTGATCGGGGAAGGGGCCGGTTTATTCCCGGATGGGATGACGATTTCGTGAGGTCGTTTCGCGCCGCGGACGACGCGGTGTAGCCCGGATGGAGCGCAGCGAAATCCGGGGTGAGGTGTGCGGCTGCTTCCCGGATTGCGCTGCGCTGCATCCGGGCTGCGTCTTCGTTACTTCGCATCCTCCAAAATCATCGTCGCGCCTTTCTCGGCAATCATCGCAGTCGGCGTGTTGGTATTGCCCGACGTGATCGTCGGCATGATGGAGGCATCGACGATGCGCAAGCCGCCGAGGCCATAGAAGCGCAGGCGTTCGTCGACGACCGCCATCGGATCGTTGGCCGTGCCCATCTTCGCCGTGCCGACGGGATGGAAGATGGTGGTGCCGATATCGCCGGCAGCTTTGGCCAGCGAGGCATCGTCGTCACCGACGGAAGGGCCGGGCAGATATTCGCTCGGACGATATTTTGCCAGCGCATTCTGCTGCATCAGGCGGCGCGTGGCGCGGATGGCGTCTGCGGCGACCTGGCGGTCGTCGGCGGTCGACAGGTAATTCGGCGCGATGATCGGTTTCTCGTCCGGCGCCGCGGCGCGTAAGCGAACGGTGCCGCGCGAGGTCGGTTGGAGATTGCAGGCGCTGACCGTGATCGCGGGGAAGCGGTGTAGGGGATCGCCGAACTTGTCGAGCGAGAGCGGCTGTACGTGGAATTGGATGTTGGCGCGCGAGCGCGTCGCATCCGAGCGGGTGAAGATGCCGAGTTGCGACGGCGCCATGGTGAGGGGACCGCGGCGACGGAAGGCATAGTCGAGCCCCATCAGGCCGCGGCGGAACAGATTGTAGTAGGTCTCGTTCAGCGTGCGCACGCCCTCGACCTTGTAGATCGCGCGCTGTTGCAGATGGTCCTGCAGATTGCGTCCCACGCCGGGCCGGTCCATCACGATGTCGATGCCGAGCGGCGAGAGCCAGTCGGCCGGCCCGATGCCGGTGCGATGCAGGACCTGGATCGAGCCGATCGCGCCGGCCGAGAGGACCACCTCGCGCCTGGCGCGTGCCTCGATGGTCTCGCCGTTCTGGGTGAAGCGCACGCCCACGGCGCGGCCCTGCTCGATGATCAGACGGTCGACCAACACGTGCTTCTCGAGCCGCAGATTGGGCCGCCTCAGCGCGGGCTTGAGGAAGCCGCGCGCCGAGGACCAGCGCCGGCCGCGCTTCTGGTTGACGTGGAAATAGCTCGTGCCCTCGTTGTCGCCGGTGTTGAAATCCGGGATGCGCTGGATGCCCATCTCCTCTGCGGCATCGCCGACGGCATCCAGAATCGTCCAGGACAGCCGCGGCGCCTCGATGCGCCAGCCGCCGCCGACACCGTGATGCTCGCTCGGCCCAAGAAAGTGGTCCTCCAGGTGCTTGAACATCGGCCGCACGTCATCATAGCCCCAGCCGGTGAGCCCGAGCTGGCGCCAATGGTCGTAGTCGGCGGCTTGTCCCCGCATCGAGATCATGGCGTTGATCGCCGAGCAGCCGCCGATCACCTTGCCGCGGGGATAGGCGAGCGCGCGGCCGTTCAGCCCGGGCTCGGCCTCAGTCTTGAACATCCAGTCCGAGCGCGGGTTGCCGATCGCAAAGAGATAGCCGACGGGGATGTGGAACCAGATCCAGTTGTCGTCGCCGCCGGCCTCCAGAATGAGGACGCGGTTCTTCGGATCAGCCGAGAGCCGGTTGGCGACGATGCAGCCCGCCGTGCCGGCGCCGACGACGATGTAGTCAAACTCACCCTCGAGCCGCCTTGGCATTCTGCTTCCACCCGGATGATCGTCATGCCCGGGAATCCGTCTTTGGCTCGTCCCGGAGCATTCACGCACTTGCCTGCTAATTGTCAGACGTGGATGGCCAAGACAAGTCAGCGGCAGGCCCAGCCATGACGTTTGGATCGAGATCGTCGGCCTCAAGGAGTTAGGTGGACCGCCGCTTGCATGGTAGACAGTCCTGTATTCCCAACTGAAAGCTCGAGATCCTCCATGCCCATCGTGAACCGCGTCGCCGACCTTCAACCTGACATCCAGGCCTGGCGGCGGGACATCCATCAGCACCCCGAGCTGCTGTATGACGTCCACCGCACCGCAGCATTCGTAGCGGACCGCCTGCGCGAATTCGGCTGCGATGAGGTCGTGACCGGCATGGGCCAGACCGGCGTGGTGGGGCTGATCAAGGGCAAGAAGCCGGCGCGCGAGCGCATCAAGACCATCGGTCTTCGCGCCGACATGGATGCGCTGCCGATCGAGGAACAGACCAACCTGCCTTACGCCTCGAAGAATCCGGGCAAGATGCACGCCTGCGGCCATGACGGCCACACCGCGATGCTGCTAGGGGCGGCAAGGTACCTCGCCGAGACCCGCAACTTCGCCGGGGACGCGGTCGTGATTTTCCAGCCGGCCGAGGAGGGCGGCGCCGGCGGCGCAGCCATGGTCAAGGACGGGCTGATGGAGCGTTTTGCCATCGACCAGGTCTATGGCATGCACAACGGTCCGGGCATTCCGATCGGCTCGTTCGCGATCCGGCAGGGGCCGATCATGGCGGCGACCGACGAGGTCGACATCAAAATCGAGGGCCTTGGCGGCCACGCTGCGCGTCCCCACAAATGCGTCGATTCCGTTCTGGTCGGTGCGCAGGTGATCACTGCGCTGCAGTCGATCGTCGCGCGCAGCATCGATCCCCTGGATTCGGCCGTGATCTCGATCTGCGAATTCCACGCCGGCAACGCCCGCAACGTCATTCCGCAGACGGCGGAGCTGAAGGGCACGATCCGCACGCTGACGCCGGAGGTTCGCGCGCTCGTCGAGAAGCGCGTGCGCGAGGTGGTGGCAGGGGTAGCGCAGATCACCGGTGCGAAAATCGATCTGCAGTACAAGAGGAACTATCCCGTGGTGAACAATCACGCCGCGCAGACCGAGATTGCGCGGGCGGTGGCCAAACAGGTCGCGGGCGATGCCAATGTGCACGAGATGCCGCCACTGATGGGCGGCGAGGATTTTGCCTACATGCTGGAAGCGCGCCCCGGCGCCTTCATCTTCTGCGGCAACGGCGACAGCGCGGGTCTGCATCACCCCGCGTATAATTTCAATGACGAGGCGATCGTCTACGGCACATCCTACTGGATCAAGCTGGTGGAGAGTTCTTTGGCGACCTAAACGCGACGTCATTCCGGGGCGATGCGAAGCATCGAGCCCGGAATCTCGAGATTCTCCGGTGCGCAATTGCGCACCATAGTTCGGCCCTTCGTGCCGCCCCGGAATGACGATCCAAATGAAAAAGGGCCCGCGCGATGCGCGGGCCCTTTGTCGTTGAGTGGCGTGATGATCAGAACACGTGCGAGAACACGTAGTAGAGCACGCCGGAGATGATCATCGCGGCGGGCAGGGTCAGCACCCAGGCCATCGCGATGTTGCGGATCGTCGCCCATTGCAGGCCGGAGCCGTTCGCCGCCATGGTGCCGGCGATGCCTGACGACAGCACGTGGGTGGTCGAAACCGGCAGGCCGTAGACGTCGGCGGCGGCAATGGTGGCTGCGGCGGTGATCTCGGCGCAGGCACCTTGTGCGTAGGTAAGATGCGTCTTGCCGATCTTCTCGCCGACCGTGACGACGATGCGCTTCCAGCCGACCATGGTGCCGAGCCCGAGCGCGATGGCGACCGCGATCTTCACCCAGCCGGGGATGAACTTCGTGGCGCTGTCGAGCGAGCCCTTGTAGGCGGTGAGCACGGCAACGTCGTTGGCGCTGAGCTCGGCCTCCTTGTCCTTCATCAGGAAGCGGATCGCTTCCGAGACGAGGTACATGTCGTTGCGGGTGTTGCCGACGACTTCCGCCGGCACCTTCGCCAGCGACCCGTAGGTGGTGACCTGCTTTGCGATGTCGCGCACCAGCACGGCGAGCGACGGGAACGTGCCGCCGTTGACCTCGTGTTGAGCGACGTAGTTGGTCACTGCGGGACGCGGGTTGCCGATCACGTTGTAACCGGCGGCCTTGGCCTCGATCACCTTGCTCGCGGCTTCCGAGTTCGCGACGAACGCCTCGATCTGGCTCGCCGGCAGCGCGCGGTTGAGCGCATAGGCCGTCGGCACGGTGCCGATCAGGATCAGCATGATGAGGCCCATCCCCTTCTGGCCGTCATTGGAGCCATGGAAGAAGCTCACCAGCGTGCAGGTGAGGATCAGGATGCCGCGGATCCACCACGGCGGCGGCTGATCGCCCTTCGGCTCGCCGAACAAAGCGGGCGTGGCGCGCAGCAGCACGGAGCGCAGGATGAACAGCAGGCCGGCGGCGAGTACGAAGCCAAACAGCGGCGACAGCAGCAGAGCCTTGCCGATATTGGTGGCCTGGGTCCAGTCGACGCCCGAGGTGCCGCTGCGGCCATGCAGGACCGCGTTCATGATGCCGACGCCCATGATCGAGCCGATCAGCGTGTGGGAGCTCGACGCCGGCAGGCCGAAATACCAGGTGCCGACGTTCCAGATGATCGCTGCGATCAGAAGCGCGAACACCATGGCAAAGCCGGCGCTGGAGCCGACCTGGAGGATCAATTCCACCGGCAGCAGCGAGACGATGCCGAACGCGACTGCTCCGCTCGAGAGCAGGACGCCGAACAGGTTGAACATGCCGGACCACACCACGGCGATGTGTGCGGGCAGCGAGCGGGTGTAGATGACGGTTGCGACCGCATTGGCGGTGTCGTGAAAGCCGTTCACGAACTCGAAGCCGAGCGCGATCAGCAGCGCGACGAAGAGCATGAGGAAGGGCGCAATGCTCTTGACCTGCGTGCCGGTCGCATCGACGTCGACCCAGATGCTGTAGGCGACGAAGAGCAGCGCGGCCGCGATGATCCCCATGTAGATAATGCCGGTCATCGGATGAAAACCGCGGTCGAGGTCGGGCCCCTTCCGCAACGCAGGCTCGATAGAGCCGGGTAAAGCAAGATCACTCATAAAAAACTCTCCTGTCCCTGTGCTCTGATTTTGCGCGCGGCATATGACAGGCAGTTGAAATGGCGGCAGTTCTCCACCGGTATCTGCTGCGGCGCAGCGTGTCTTATATCACGCTGCCCGTGCTGATTTTTCCCGGAATCCGGCTGCGATCTTCAGATCATCCACAAAGCGCTGATATTCCAGCTCTTTTGCCTTGGGGTCCGGCAGCCGCAGCAGATAGGACGGATGCACGGTCACCAGCGCCTTGCAACCGTCCGGCAGATCGATCAGTCGGCCACGGTTCTTGCCGATCGGGGTGATCTTGCCGAACACGCATTGCGCGGCGGTCGCCCCCATCGCCACGACGAGGCTGGGCCGGAGGGCCGCCAGCTCCCGCTCGTACCATTGCCGGCAGGCTCGGATCTCCGGTGTGTTCGGCTTCTGGTGCAGGCGGATTTTTCCGCGCGGCACGAATTTGAAGTGTTTCACGGCGTTGGTGACATAGACCTTCCTGCGGTCGACGCCGGCCTCTTCCAGCGCGCGGTCGAGCATCTGCCCGGCTGGTCCCACGAAGGGATGACCAGCGATGTCTTCCTTGTCGCCGGGCTGCTCGCCGACCAGCATGATGGTTGCAGATTTCGGGCCTTCACCGAATACGGTCTGGGTTGCATCCTTGTAGAGAGGGCAGGCGCGGCAATGGGCGGCTTCCTCGCGCAGCGTTTCCAGATCATCGGCTGCGGGTTTGCGTGGCATGGCTGCCTCCGGGCGCGAGATGATCCGTCCGCCGGTCCAGCGTTCGGCATCGGTGAGCAGCGGTTCAAGTATCGAGGCTTCCGGGAGGTTCCTGCCGCGCTGTTTGGGCGCTTCCGGTGCGATCGGCCGGTCCAGGTGGAAGTGGCGGCGCCAGGTTTCCTCCAATCGGTTTGGTGCAGGCATCTCCGTCTTGCTGATCCCCGGCGTGAACGAGATGACGTGGCCGTCCCAATGAGCGCAGATGTCGGGTGTGAGGATCGACCAGGGCATGTCGGCATAACGACGCGCGAAGAAAGATGCGGCGAATTCGACGATGTGATGCTCCGGCACGAACCAGGCGGCATAGTGCGCCTTCTGCTCGCGTCCGATCTCGCGGAAACGGATGACATCGCGCATCCGCTGCACGTCGCGATGCACGCTATTTGCCATCGCCATGGCGAGCGCCACATCGGGATCGGTCATCATTGCCAATAGGTCGTGATCGGCCTTCAATCGCCACAGCAAACGATAGAGCAGCGCAAAGCGTTCGCCGTCGCGATTGAGGATCGCGACGCGCGCAAGCTCGATGAAATTGGCCGGCACGCTGAAGGTGCTGTCGATTTCGATCGGTGGAAGGCTCGGCGCCTCGGACAGGCCGGGCGGCATCTGGTCTGTCGTTCGGCCTTGCACGGCCCATGCAACGTCCGCCGGCGGCACATGGTGGAGTGCCAGCGCACGTGCGGCTTTGCGCCAGCCGTCGAAATCAGTCTCATGATTGAGGGTAGTGAGGTACATGGCACTTGAATCCTCTTGATTCCGCTCATGAATCCGCGGGCGCGCCAATTCGATTGACTCCGACGGCGCTGTTAGCTTTATATTAGAACATATCATGAACAAATGAGCCAGCCGATCGTTTGTCTTTCTGACGATCCTGGCGACCATCACGAGAAGGAGCGGCGAGCAATGAGCGGCGCACGTAGAAGCGCGCTTGCGGTCTTGCGCGGCCAGATCGAGCGCATCGAGACGTCGGAGGTTGCGCATCATCGCGATCGCGTGGCGCTTGGCCACCCCCAGGCGGATCAGGCTTTGCAGGGTGGGCTGGCACGCGCCGCGATCCACGAAGTGTTTTGCGAGGGACGCCAGGGCACGGCCGCGACGGGCTTTGTCACTGGTCTCGCCGGCCGCGTGACCGCGCGCCGGCCGCTGCTGTGGGTGCAGCAGGATTTTTCGGAGGTCGAGGCTGGTGCGCTGTCGATGAGCGGGCTTGCCGAGTTCGGTCTCGATCCGCGCCGTGTGGTGATGGTGCGCGCTGCCGATGTCGAGAGCGCGTTGCGGACGTCAGCCGATGCGCTTGCCTGCGACGCGCTGGGCGCCGTCGTGCTCGAGCTCTGGGGCGAGACGAAACAGTTCGATCTCGTGGCAAGCCGCAAGCTGACGCTTGCAGCCCAGGCTTTCGGCGTGACCGGGCTGCTGCTGCGGATGGCTGCAAACCCTCTGCCGTCGACCGCGGAAACCAGATGGATGTTGCGGGCGGCGCATTCGCCGCCTGGACCTGTGTGGAGCGCCTGGGGCGCGCCTTGCTTCGATGCCGAGCTCGTTCGCAATCGTCATGGCCCGGTCGGCCGGTGGATCATGGAATGGAAATGTGATGAGTGCCTGTTCAGTGAATCGTCGGCGTATCCTCAGCCTGTGGCTGCCGCGCCTGCCCATCGATCGCATCAAGCGGGTGCTTTCGGTGAGCAACGTCGCGCTGGGTAAAGACGAGCCGAGTATCGTCGTCGCCAAGGAAAACAACGCGCTTTCGATCTACGCGCTCGATGAAGCGGCCGGGCGCCTCGGCCTGCATATCGGCCAGCCGCTGGCGAATGCCCGCGCGATCTGTCCGGAATTAAAGGTGTTCGACGCCGATCTCGTGGCGGATGCCAAGACGCTCGAGGACATCGCCGACTGGTGCGACCGCTTCACGCCGCTGGTGGCGCTCGATCCCCCACATGGCCTCTTCCTCGACATCACAGGCTGCGCGCATCTGTTCGGCGGCGAGGCCAATCTGTTGCAGACGCTCGTCCGTGCGCTGGTGCGGCAGGGTTTTGCGGTCAGCGCGGCGATCGCCTCGACCTCGGTCTGCGCGCGTACGCTGACGCGGCAGGCACCTGGCACCATCGTTGCCGATGGCGCGGAAGCGGAAGCGATCAACCGCTTCCCGGTCCCGGCGCTCGGTGCGGATGACGCCATCACCACGGGTCTGCGTCGCGCCGGCCTGAAAACCATCGGCGATGTTGCTTCGCGCAGCCCCCACGAGATCACTGCGCGCTTCGGTGCGCGCTTCTCGACGCTGCTTGCGCATGCGTTGGGGCAGGGCGATGCGCCGATCAGCCCGCGAAAACCGCTGCCTGACTACATCGTGGAAAAACGCTTCGCCGATCCGATCGCGACCGACACCATGATCGCGATGACGCTGTCGCGGCTTGCGGATACGCTTGTTACCTCAATGGAGAAGCAAGGCAAGGGCGCGCGGCGGCTGGAGGCTTCCTTCTTCCGCACCGACGGCGCAGTGCGCGCGATCATGGTCGAAACGGGACGTCCGGTGACGCGAAGCGCAGTCGTCGATCGTCTCTTTCGCGAGCGGCTGGATGCGCTCGCCGATCCACTCGATCCCGGTTTCGGCTTCGACATGGTCCGTCTCTCGGCGAGCCGCACCGAGATCGTGGTGCAGGAGCAGCGCGATCTCGATGCGCACGTCCATGATAATGACGAGCTCGGCGCGCTGATCGACCGCATCGCCGCGAGGATCGGCGGCAAGCGCATCGTCGTGCACCTGCCGCAGGATACGCATATCCCGGAATGCGCCGTGCTGGCCGCGCCCGCGCAGCATCATCTCGCTGCTGCCGCGCAGGCTGAATGGCCCGCACGTGTCGCAAGCGAGCCGCCGCTGCGTCCCTTGCGGCTGTTCGATAAGCCGGAACCGATCAAGGTGCCGTTCGCGACCGTGCCGGACGGGCCGCCCCATCAATTTACCTGGCGGCGCGCGCTGCATGCGGTGGTGCGGGTGGAAGGGCCCGAGCGCATCGCGATGGAATGGTGGCGGCAGGACGGCAAGCAGCTCACGCGGGACTACTTTCGTGTCGAGGATGCCGAAGGCCTGCGGTTCTGGATCTTTCGCGATGGTCTCTACGATGGCGAGCTCGTGGACGAGGAGGGCACGTCCGTTCCTGCCAACTGGTATGTGCACGGTCTCTTCGCATGAATACGCCAGCCTATGCCGAGATCGGCATCACCACCAATTTCTCCTTCCTGCGCGGCGGCTCGGATCCGCGCGCCTATGTGCATCAGGCCAGCATTTTGGGCGTTCCCGCCATCGGCATTGCCGATCACAACACGCTTGCCGGCGTGGTGCGCGCCTATAAGGAGCTCGATAATGCCGAGGTGCTGCACAAGCCAAAGCTCCTGATCGGCGCGCGCATCGTCTTCATCGATGATACGCCCGACATCCTGGTCTATCCGAGTGACCGCGCGGCCTATGGCCGGCTCTGTCAGCTCCTCACCCGGGGCAAGCGCGGCGACGACATCACGCGGATCGAGAAGGGCGAATGCCATCTCAGCTTCGCTGATCTCCTGGAGTTTGCCGAAGGCCAGCTTCTGGTCCTGATACTGCCGCATCGCTTCGAGCCGGGACGAGCGCTGGATGTTCTCGGAAAACTGAAGGCAAGCCGTGCCGAGGGCGTGTGGCTGGCGGCGAGCCTGCTCTACCGCGGCGACGACCGGCGCCGCCTCGCGCGGCTCGATGATCTCGCGGTAAAGGCAAAGGTGCCGCTGCTTGCAACCAACGAGGTGCTCTATCACCATCCCGCGCGCCGCCCCTTGCAGGACGTGCTGACCTGCATCCGGGAAAAGACCACGATCGAGGCAATCGGGAAGAAGCTCGAGGCCAATGCCGAACGCTTTTTGAAGACGCCCCGAGAAATGGCACGGCTATTCCGCGACTTCCCCGCGGCGATCGCGGAGACCATGCGCTTTGCAGGCGCTATCGACTTCTCGCTCGACCAGCTCAAATACCAATATCCGGACGAGCCGGTGCCGCCGGGCAAGACCGCGCAAGGGCACCTGGAGGATCTGACCTGGGCCGGCGTGCAGACTTATTTCGGCGGCAAGATCGACGACAAGCTGCGCGCCACCCTGCACAAGGAGCTCACGCTGATCGCCGAACTGAAATACGCGCATTATTTTCTCACCGTGCACGACATCGTCCACTATGCGCGCAGCCAGAACATTCTGTGCCAGGGCCGCGGCTCAGCGGCGAATTCGGCCGTGTGCTACGTGCTCGGCATCACCTCGGTCGATCCGACCAAGGTCGATCTGTTGTTCGAGCGCTTCATCTCCAAGGAGCGGCTGGAGCCGCCTGATATCGACGTCGATTTCGAACATTCGCGGCGCGAGGAGGTGATGCAATATGTCTACCGCCGCTACGGCCGTCATCGCGCCGCGATCATCGCGACCGTCATCCACTACCGTCCACGCAGCGCCATCCGCGATGTCGGCAAGGCGCTGGGCCTGACGGAGGACGTCACCGCGGCGCTCGCCGACACCGTATGGGGGAGCTGGGGCAAGGGCCTCAACGACATGCAGGTCAAGCAGGCCGGGCTTGATCCCCAAAACCCCATGATCAGCCTCGCGGTCGAGCTTGCGACCGAGCTGATCGAATTCCCGCGTCATCTCTCGCAGCATGTCGGCGGCTATGTGCTGACCCAGGACCGGCTCGACACCTATGTGCCGATCGGCAATGCCGCGATGGACGACCGCACCTTCATCGAATGGGACAAGGACGACGTCGATGCGCTCAACATGATGAAGGTCGACGTGCTGGCGCTGGGCATGCTGACCTGTATCCGCAAGAGCTTCGATCTGATCGACCAGCACAAGGGAAAACGCTTCGTGCTGGCGAGCGTCCCGCAGGACGATCCCAAAGTCTACGACATGCTGTGCCTCGGAGAATCGCTCGGCGTGTTCCAGGTCGAGAGCCGTGCGCAGATGAACATGCTGCCGCGCCTGAGGCCGCGGACCTTCTACGATCTCGTCATCGAGGTCGCGATCGTGCGTCCGGGGCCGATCCAGGGCGATATGGTGCATCCTTACTTGCGGCGGCGGAACGGCCAGGAAAAAGTGAGCTATCCCTCGCCATCACCGGAACATGGCGACAAGGATGAGCTCTACAAGGTGCTGCACAAGACGATGGGCGTGCCCCTGTTCCAGGAACAGGCGATGCGCATCGCGATCGAGGCGGCAAAATTCACCTCCGAGGAAGCGAACGGCCTGCGCCGCTCGATGGCAACCTTCCGCAATGTCGGCACCATCGGCAAGTACGAGGACAAGCTGATCGGCAACATGGTCGCGCGCGGCTATGACCCCGACTTCGCCCGGAGCTGCTTCGACCAGATCAAGGGTTTTGGCTCCTATGGCTTTCCGGAGAGCCATGCCGCGAGCTTCGCCCAGCTCGTCTATATCTCGTCCTGGCTGAAGCATTATCACCCCGATGCGTTCTGCTGCGCGCTATTGAATTCGCAGCCGATGGGCTTTTATGCCCCTGCGCAAATCGTCGGCGATGCCCGCAAGAACGGAGTCGAGGTGCGCGAGATCGACGTGTCCTACAGCTTCGCGCAGAACACGCTGGAGAACACCGACGGCAAATATTGCGCCGTGCGCTTGGGCTTCCGCCAGATCGACGGATTTCATTGGCTGGATGAGGATGAGGAGAGGCTGAAACGAATTCAGTCGTCATTCCACATTGCGCAAGTGCGCAATGGGGGCGCGTCCACAACATCGTCATTCCGGGATGGTGCGTTAGTACCAGACCCGGAATCTCGAGATTCCGGGTTCACGCTTCGCGTGCCCCGGAATGACAACGTGGAGAGAGTTCAAGACTGGGCCGACCGCATCGTCGCCGCGCGCAACCGCCGGTCCTTCACTTCGCTCGAGGACTTCGCCCGTGACACCGGTCTGCCCAAGCGCGCGCTGATCCTGCTCGCCGATGCGGACGCGTTCCGCTCGCTCGGGCTCGATCGCCGCGAGGCGCTGTGGCAGGTGCGGCGCCTGCCCGACGACGTGCCGCTGCCGCTGTTCGAGGCGGCGACCGCGCGCGAGCAGCCGGACGAGGACGCCAAGCCGTTGCCGGTGATGCCGCGTCCCGAGCAGGTCGTCGCCGACTATCAGACCATCCGCCTGTCGCTGAAGGGGCATCCGATGGAGTTCCTGCGCGAGATGTTCACGCGCGAGCGCGTCATCGCCTGCAAGGACGTCTGTCATGAGAACGAGCGGCGCCGCGTCCGTTGTGCCGGCGTGGTGCTGGTCCGGCAGCGGCCGGGCAGCGCCAGCGGCGTGGTGTTCATGACGCTGGAGGACGAAACCGGCATCGCCAATGTCGTGGTGTGGCCCAAGATCATGGAGCAATACCGCAAGGAGGTGATGGGCGCGCGCCTCATCCTGGTCGAGGGCTATATCCAGAGCAGCCCCGAGAAGGTGACGCACCTCATCGCCCAGCGCATGGTCGACCGCTCGCACGATCTGGTCGGGCTTGCCAATGACGCGCTGAGCCGCAAGCACCCGGTGCCAGCAGGCGCTGCCCTGATCGAGCCCCTCAACGACGACCGCCGCGATCACGTCGACAGCCCGGCGCAAAAACTCCGCCACCCGCGCGACGTGAGGATTCTGCCACCGTCACGGGATTTTCATTGAGGTAGCCGTGGGGCATCAACACACTCGAAGTCATACCCCGCGAAAACGGGGTATCCAGTACGCCCCGGCCTCTCGGCTCTATCACTACTGTCTCTGGAATACTGGATCATCCGCTTTCGCGGATGATGACAGCTCGTGAGATGGCCAACACATTCACGCGCTGCGGCTTCTGCCCTCACTCCGGCGCCGCGCCCACTGGCGGGCCGCCGGGCGGGCGGTGCAGGAAGGTCAGCGACGCATAGGCGCCGATCCAGGAGCCGATCGCGGCGAAGGCGACGTAAGTGGCGTTCTCGGTGTAGCTGATCACGGCGTAGGAGGAGAGCAGGTACCAGATCGCGCTCCAGGTCGCCGCCGGCACGCGCTTGCGCGCCACGACCGCCGAGGTGAACATCACGTAGACCGCGTCGGTAGCGGCGGTCGCGAGCAACACGGCACCCGCGGTCAGGGGATCGATGGCAGCCATTGCAGTCCTTTCCGTGCTAATGCGATGCTGCTGAAATTATCGGGAGAGCAATGGCCATGCAAAGCCCCGCTGACATTCTCAGGGACATCTGGACCTCAGCGGGCGGCGATGCCGCCGCGCTCGAGCGCGTGCGGCTGAGCGGCGCGGAGCCGCAAATCCCGTCTTCATTCCGCGTCGCGGCGGCAGGCCAGGTCAGCATCGCCGCGGCAGGCCTTGCGGCAGCCGAAATCTGGCGGCAGCGCACGGGCGAAGCGCAGGATGTCGCCGTGGACATGCGCCATGCGGTCGTCGAATGCCGCTCCGAACGTTACTTGCGTGTCGACGACAAGCCGCCGCCACCGGCCTGGGACGCGATCGCAGGTGTCTACAAGACCGGCGACGGCCGCTTCGTCCGCTGCCACACCAATTTCCCTCACCATCGCGACGCCGTCTGCAAGGTGCTTAGCTGCGAGCCGGAGCGCGAAAAGGTGCAGGCCGCATTGATGCAGTGGAAAGGTGAGGACTTCGAGACCGCGGCCTATGCGGTGGGCGGCGTCGTTGCCTTGATGCGCTCTTATGACGAATGGATGGCGCTATCGCAGGCGCGTGCGTTGGCCGAACTGCCGCTCGTTTCGATCGAGAAGATCGGTGAGGCGCCGCCCAAGCCATGGCCAAAAGGCGGTCGTCCGCTCTCAGGCCTGCGCGTGCTTGATCTGTCTCGCGTCATCGCAGGGCCCGTTGCTGGCCGTACGCTCGCCGTCCACGGCGCCGATGTGCTGCTCATCTCCGGTCCCGAGCTTCCCGCCATTCCCTGGCTCACCATCGACACCGGACGCGGCAAGCTCACGACCTTTATCGAGCTGAAGAGCGATGCGGGCCGCAAGCAGCTTCGCGCTCTGCTCAAGGAAGCCGACATCTTCTCGCAAGGCTATCGTCCGCGCTCGCTCGCCGCGCTCGGCTTCGCACCGGAAGATGCCGCACAGATCAATCCCGGCATCGTCTACGTCACGCTGTCGGCCTATGGCCATGCCGGTCCCTGGGCGGAGCGGCGCGGCTTCGATTCGCTGGTGCAGACTGCGACCGGCTTCAACCACGCGGAGGGGCAGGCCGCGGGCGTCGAAGGACCGAAGGAATTGCCGGCGCAGATGCTCGACCACGCCACGGGCTACCTCATGGCCTTCGGCGCGATGATGGCGAAGGCGCGTCAGGCCCGCGAGGGCGGCAGCTGGCACGTGCGCGTGTCGCTGGCACAAACCGGGCGCTGGTTGTGGAATCTCGGCCGGCTCGCGGACGGCCTGAAGACCCCGGATATTCCGGGGGCGGCTGTACATCCTGGGTTCATAAAGGCCATGCCATCGGGTTTCGGAACGTTGAAAGCGGTCAGCCATTCGGCGATGCTGTCGAAAACCCCGGCCGATTGGCTGCGTCCGGCGATGCCGCTCGGCAGCCACCCGCCGGTATGGCCGAGCCGTGCCTGACACGAAGCTGACATAGAACTGACGTCGCAAAATTTTAACGCAAACCGAAAGGCGACCTGCGTTTTTTAGGTTGTCTGAAATCTCAATTCGGCACTATTAGCGCGATCGATGAGGCAGTCATTTTGCTGAAATCATCGCGAGAATGACCAGGCCCCATGTTAGTCAAAAATACCAAGCAATCGCAGGTATTTACCAAGCAACGGCTGATTGCATCCGTAGTTTTACTGGTGCTCGCCGGCGGTGGCGCCTATGCTTACCTCTACGCCGGGGGCAAGGAAAAGAACCATTCGGAGGTCTCCAGCCAGTCGCGCAAGAACGCGCAGAACTTCACGCCGACGCCGTCCGAATGGGCGACGCTGTCGATCGAGCCGGTGAAGCAGAAGACCTTCCGCGCCGAATATGTCACTGAAGGTAAGGTCGCGGTCGACGAGGACCGTTCGACGCCGGTGTTCTCGCCCTATGCGGGCCGGGTCACCAAGCTGCTCGTGAAGCCCGGCGAGAGCGTCAAGCAGGGCCAGCCGCTATTCCTGATCGAGGCCGCCGACACCGTGCAGGCCCAGAACGATTTCATCACGGCGATCACGTCGCAGAACAAGGCAAAGTCGGCGCTCGAACTCGCCGACATCCAGTTCAAGCGCGCCAAGGATCTCTATGAAGGCCACGCCGTTCCGCTGAAGGACTATCAGCAGGCGGAAGCGACGCAAGTGCAGGCGCAGAACGACATGCGCTCATCGGTGACGGCGCTGGAAGCCGCGCGCAACAAGCTGCACATCCTCGGCTTCACCGACGAATCGATCAAGGCGTTTCAGGATAAGGGCAGCATCAATCCGGAGATCACGATCTACGCGCCGATCGCCGGCACGGTCGTGCAGCGCAAGATCGGCCCCGGGCAGTATGTCAGCGCCGGCGCCAGCGATCCGGTGTTCGTGATCGGCGATCTCTCGACCGTGTGGCTCACGGCGTTCGTGCGCGAAAGCGATGCCGCGTCCGTCTCCGTCGGGCAGGACATCACCGTCAACGTGATGGCGCTGCCGGGCCGCCCCTTCACCGCCAAGATCAACTACGTCGCCGCCGCGATCGATCCCAACACCCGCCGTCTCCTGGTCCGCGCCACCATCGACAACAAGGAAGGCCTGCTGAAGCCGGAGATGTTCGCCAACGTGACGATCTATTCGGCCGGCGACCGCGCTGCTGCACCGGGGGTACCGAAGCAGGCGCTGATCTATGAAGGCGACCAGGTCCGCATCTGGGTCGCGCGCGAGGACAAGTCGGTCGAGCTGCGCCAGATCAAGATCGGGCTCGTCAACGGCGATCTCGTCGAAGTCACAAGCAATCTGAAACCGGGCGAGCAGATTGTAACCAAGGGCAGCCTGTTCATCGATCGCGCGGCCTCTGGCAGCTAGCGCATGCTCATGCGCCATCAAAACTGCCGTTAAAAAAACTGACCTGTAATGGATCGTCTCGTCGCCCTTGCCGTTAATCGCCGCTACCTGATGGTCGGCATGTTCGTCGCCGTGCTGATCGGCGGCCTGATCGCATTCAACCAGCTCAACATCGAGGCCTATCCCGACCCGACCCCGCCGATGGTCGACATCGTGACACAGAGTCCGGGCCTGTCGGCGGAGGAGATCGAGCGCTACATCACGATCCCGATCGAGACCCAGGTCGCAGGCCTGAAGAACCTGACGACGATCCGCACCATCTCGCTCTACGGCCTCTCCGACGTCAAACTCCAGTTCTCCTTCGCCTACACCTATGACGAGGCGCTCCAGCAGGTCTTGAACCGCCTGGCGCAGCTCGCGCCGCTCCCCGGCAACGTGCAGCCGCAGATTTCGCCGCTCAGCCCGATCGGCGAAATCTTCCGCTACCGCCTGGTCGGCCCGCCGAACTACAGCGTGCTCGACCTGAAGACGATCCAGGACTGGATCCTCCAGCGCCGCTTCCGCTCCGTGCCCGGCGTGATCGACGTCACGGGCTGGGGTGGCAAGACCAAGACCTACGAGCTCCAGGTCGACTTCAACAAGCTGATGGCCAATGGCCTGACGCTGCCGCAATTGCTCCAGGCGGTGAGCAATTCCAACGTCAATGTCGGCGGCAACACCGTCAATATCGGCTCGCAATCCGCCGTGGTGCGCGGCGTCGGCCTGATCCGCTCGATCGACGACCTCGCCAACACCATGGTGGCGCAGACCGGCGGCAATCCGGTGCTGGTCAAGGACGTCGCGACCGTCACCGTCGGCGAGAAGCCGCGGCTCGGCATCGCCGGCCTCGACGATAGCGACGACATCGTGCAGGGCATCGTGCTGATGCGCCGCGGCGAGCAGAGCACGCCGACCATCAAGCGCGTCGAGCAGCTCGTCGCCCAGATCAACAACTCGACCATCCTGCCGCCCGGCGTGCGGATCGAGCGCATCTACGACCGCAAGGACCTGATCGACCTCACCACCCACACCGTGCTTCACAACATGGTGGTCGGCATTTTGCTGATCGTGCTGTTGCAGTGGATATTCCTGGGGGATTTACGCAGCGCATTGATCGTCGGCGCCACGATTCCGTTTGCGCTGTTCTTTGCCGTGATCATCCTGGTGCTGCGCGGGGAGTCCGCCAATCTGCTGTCGGTCGGCGCCATCGATTTCGGCCTGATCGTGGACGCCACCGTCATCATGGTGGAGGCGATCTTCCGCCGCCTGACGCAGACGACGCCGCTCTCCGAGCTCGAGCACGCTTCGCCCGAGACGCTGTTTGGCATGAAGAGCCATGCCATCCTGTCGGCCGCGGCCGACGTGTCGCGCTCGATCTTCTTTGCCGCCGCCATCATCATCGCGGCGTTCCTGCCGCTGTTCACGCTGTCTGGCGTCGAAGGCAACATTTTCGGCCCGATGGCACGTACCTATGCCTATGCGCTCGCCGGCGGCCTGCTTGCGACCTTTACGGTAACGCCAGCGTTGTCGGCGATCATTCTGCCTGCGCACGTCGAGGAGACCGAGACCAGGGTCATGCTGCTCCTGCACCGGATCTATACGCCGGTGCTGCATTGGGCGGTCAGCAACCGCAAAATCGTGCTGGGCGGCGCCATCGGCCTCGTCGTCATGACGCTGGCGCTCGGCCGGCTGCTCGGTCTCGAATTCCTGCCCAAGCTGGAAGAGGGCAATCTCTGGATCCGCGCGACGCTGCCGCCGACCATCTCCCTCCAGGAGGGCAACACCTACGTCAACGAGATGCGCAAGCTGATCCGCGCCCGGCCGGAGGTCGAGTCCGTCGTGTCGCAGCATGGCCGCCCCGACGACGGCACCGACGCCGCCGGCTTCTTCAACGCCGAGTTCTTCGCGCCGCTCAAGCCCGCGAGCGAGTGGCCGGGTACTCACGACAAGGAAGAGCTGACCGCGCAACTCCTCAAGGAACTCGACGACCACTTCCCGGGCGTCGAGTTCAACTTCTCGCAATATCTCCAGGACAACGTCTCCGAAGCCGTCTCGGGCGTGAAGGGCGAGAACTCGATCAAGCTGTTCGGCAGCGACCTCAAGGCGCTGACCGACACGGCCAACAAGATCAAGTCGGTGCTGTCGACGGTGCAGGGCGTCACCGACCTTGCGGTGTTCACCTCGCTCGGACAGCCGACGATCCAGATCGATATCGACCGCGCCAAGGCCGCGCGCTATGGCCTTGCGCCCGGCGATATCAATGCCACCATCAAGGTCGCGATCGGCGGCGACACTGCGGGCGATCTCTATGAGCCGGGCTCCGACCGCCATTTCCCGATCATCGTCCGCCTGGCGCCGGAATACCGCAAGAGCGCCGAGGCGATCCAGAATCTGCGCATCGGCGCGACCGGACCGAACGGCAACATCACGCAGATTCCCTTGAGCGAGGTTGCCACGATCAGCCTCGTCTCGGGTGCTGCCTATATCTATCGCGAGCAGCAGGAGCGCTATTTGCCGATCAAGTTCTCGGTGCGCGAGCGCGACCTCGGCAGCGCGATCCGCGAGGCGCAGCAGAAGATCGCCGAGCAGGTGCAGCTGCCGCCGGGCTCGCACATGGAATGGGTCGGCGAGTACGGCAACCTCCAGGACGCGATCCGGCGCTTGTCGATCGTGGTGCCGATTTCGCTGGCGCTGATCGGCATCCTGCTCTGGTTCAATTTCGGCTCGATGACCGACACGATGCTCGCCATGAGCGTGATCCCAATGGCGATCTTTGGCGGCGTGCTCGGGCTCGTCATCACCGGCATTCCCTTCAGCGTCTCCGCTGCGATCGGTTTCATCGCACTGTTCGGCATCGCCGTGATGGACGGCATCATCATCATCTCGCAGTTCAACCAGCTCATCGAGGAAGGCCTCGACCGGATGACCGCCGTGGTGCGTACGGGCGAGTTGCAGCTCCGCCCGGTGCTGATGACCTGCGTGGTCGCCGGCGTCGGTCTGTTGCCGGCTGCGATGTCGCAGGGCATCGGCTCGCAGGTGCAAAAACCGCTCGCGATCGTCGTCGTCACCGGCATGATGCTGGCGCCTGTGGTGATCCTTGTAACGCTGCCGGTCCTGATCTCCTTCTTCTCGCGCCGCGCCCGCTGATCCCCTGTGGGCACACGCCCACACATCCTGCCCACTCGATTTGTGGTTGACGAACTCCCCCGGCGTTCCTTGATTAGAGGCAAGGGTACCCGCGGGAGAGACCAGCCATGCGGATGGAGGAACAGGCGGGCAGGGGGGTCGCCACGGCGGAGCAGATCCTGGGTGAAATCCGGGATTACTGCCGTGCGACCCGGACGGCGGAATCGACCTTCGGCCGGCTCGTCGTCAACGACGGCAAGCTGGTGTCGCGCCTGCGCGACGGCGCCAGAATCACGACGGGCACGCTCGACAAGGTGCGCGCCTATCTCAGCGAGCACCGGCCGGAGCCATCAGGCAGCTCCGCGACCGTCGCGGTGAAAGCGGCCAATGGCGTGGCTCCCGTGGTCGAGGCCGCGCCGGCCGGCTTCCGCTTCTTCGACAACCGGCAGAAATATCTCCTGTTCGTCTCGACCTGTAGCGAGAAGACCGAGGTCGCCAACCGCATCTCGCTGGAGATCTCCAATCTCCAGCCGGCTCCGCCGGCACTCAGGCTGTTCGACGCCGGCTCCGGCGACGGCACCGTGCTGTCGCGGGTGATGCGCGCGCTGCATGCGCGCTTCCCGGCAATGCCGCTTTATGTCGTGGCCAAGGAGATCTCCTACGAAGACGTCCGCATGATGCTGGAGAAGATGGCAGACCGCCTGTTCGAGCATCCCGCAACCGTGCTCGTCGTGACCAACCTCTATTACGGCGAGGCGCCCTGGCTGACCCCGCGCTCGGCGACCGCGGCGCAAGGCTTGCTCTGGAAGGACGTCGCGCTCTCCGGCAACACCGCGCACGGCTTTGCCGAGCAGATCGGCGAACTCGAGCCGTTCCTCGCCGAGAACTGGCGCGCCGGCATCAGCACGAAGACCGGCAATCCGGTGTATATGCGGCCGGTGATCCTGACGCTCAGGCGCGAGGACCATTCCTTCCTGCTCGATCCGATCATGCCGCGTCCGGGTCGCGTGATGGCGGACTATGATCTCGTCATCGCCTCACAGCCCTACCGGGCGCAAGCCAGCGTTGAATTCAAGGCCTCGAAGGTGGTGACGCCGCTGGTGCGGTCGTTGCGTCCCGGCGGCCGGCTGATCGGCATCCATTCCCACGGCCGCGATCCCGGCATGGAGATCATCGACCAGGTCTGGCCAGGCGATGATCCCTTTGGCACCGATCGTTACGCAATCCTGCGCGAGGTCAAGCGCGAGCTCGGCTCGGCGGCGCGGCACTACAATTTCAATGCGTCGTCGGATGCACGCGCGATCTTCCGCTACCGCATGCACACCCTGCCGGATGAGGTGTCCGGCCCGATCGGCACCTCGACGCTGTTCGCGGCCTGGAACGCGGCGATCTATGTCGCGCAGATCGAGGACGACAGGCTGTCCGAGGTGGTGCGCGACGGCCGCTATCTCGAGGCGACCGATCGCGTGGTGCGCAAGCATGGCGGGCTCTGGTTCAACGACGAGACCTATGTGATCTCGCGTCGCCGGGCGCCGGCGTAAACGATCGGAGCGCGCGATGACGATGACGCTCGAACAGTCCCTCTCCGGCGATCTCGCCGCATTGCTGCCGAAGGCGTCGGTGGAAATCTCCTCGCGCGGGCATCAGATCGACGAGCTGCACGAGCATTTTGCGACTGATATCGATGTCAGCATCACCTTCCTCCCCGGGGACCACTACCAGCACAATGTCGAAACCGCGGCAGCGCTGCGCTGCGCCGGCTTCAACCCGGTTCCCCACATCGCGGCGCGCGAGATCGCCTCGCGCGAAGCGCTGGACGATTTCTTCCGCCGGCTGCGCGGCGAGGCGAACGTCCACCGCATCCTCCTGATTGCCGGCGACCTCGCCATCGCCAAAGGGCCGTTCAAGTCGAGCCGCGATGTGGCCGCAAGCGGCCTGATCGAGACGCACGGCTTCTCGCACGTCAGCATCGCCGGCCACCCCGAAGGGCATCCTTACCTGGACACGGTACAGGCGATGAAGTCGCTTGCGGCGTGGCGCGACTGGGGCAGGGAGCGGCAGTTCGCGCTCGATATCGTCACGCAGTTCTGCTTCGAGGCCGTACCGATCGTGAACTGGCTGGGCGAGCTTCGCATCGCGGCTATCGATCTTCCTGTGGTCATCGGCCTCGCGGGTCCCGCAAGTCCGGCCACGCTGATGAAGTTCGCGCTTCGCTGCGGCGTCGGCAATTCGATCCGCGCAGTGCGCAACCAGATCGGCCGTTACGGCCGGCTACTCACCGAGACCGGGCCGGACGAGGTGGTGCGCGGGCTCGAGACCGCAGCGAAGGCTGCGAGCTCGCCGATCAGCGGCTTCCATTTGTTCCCGTTCGGCGGTCTTCGCAAATCCGCGCGCTGGCTGAAGGAGCACGCGAGCGCTCGTCAAAAACCGTAGAGCCGTGCCGGATTGTCGACCAGGATCCTCTTGCGGATGGCTGCATCCGGTGCCCAGACCGGGAGCTGGTTGAGCAGGCGCCCGTCCTCGATCTGATGGAGCGGAGCGATGTCGGTGGCCTTTCGTCCCTCGACATGGCCTGAGTCCGGATGCGGCCAGTCGGTGCCCCAGACGATGCGGTCGGCATTCGCCGCGATCAGCGCGCGGGCGAACGGCACCATGTCCTGGTAATCGGGCGCGAGTTTTGACGAGCGATAGGCGCCCGAGATTTTCACATAGGCCTTGCCCGATTTCACGAGTTCGAGGAGGTCGGAGAATCCCGGCTGCTCCAGTCCAAGCGGTGCTTCCAGGCCGCCGAAATGATCGAACACCGCCGGCATGGGCGCGGACAGCACGAGGTCCTTGATCGCGGAGATCATCGGCAGTGTGGTGTAGAGCTGCACATGCCAGCCGCGCGACTTCATGCGTTCGACGGCGGCCGTGAAGCGTGCGCGCCCGACATTGGGATCGCTGATGCCGCCGGTTGCCAGATTAATGCGGATGCCGCGGAAGCCATCCTCTCCCATTGCATCGAGCTGGGCTTCCGTCGTCTTGTCGTCGATTACGGCCACCCCGCGTGCGGTCGCGCCGCGGGCCTTCATACCGAACAGGGTGGACGAGTTGTCGGTGCCGTAGACGCTCGGCGTCACGATTACCACGCGCTCGATATGCAGCGCCTTGTGCAGCGCCGCCATCTCTTCCGGCGACGCCGGCTCCGGCGTATAGACGCGGCCCGCGAAGAAGGGGAATTTCTCGGGATCGCCGTGGATGTGGGTGTGGCAGTCGCAGGCTTGGGCAGGGACGTCGAAATTGACGGGCGTCGACGGCTGCGACGCCCCAGCGTGGGCTTTGCTGGTCATGGTGACTCCGGCGGCTGGGACGACGATATCACATCAGTCTGGCAGTCGCCGCACGTCGCCGCATAGCTGTTCGACGAGTTCTGCAACCGGCCGCGCGCCATCGACGCGCACGACCGGGCAGGGCAGGCCCGCAAGCCACGCCTCATGCTTTGCGAGATTGCGGCCTTCGCGGCCGCCGGCCTCGTAATGCGCGGCCCATTCGATGAAGGCTTCGGTCTCCTCATGGCGCCAGCCGCCCGGCGCGACGGCATCCATGCCGAAATGCGTGGCCTCGCGGGCGCGCAGACGCGTCAGCCGCACCTCGCGCGGCGTGATCACGAAGACGACGAGATCGAAATGCGCGACGAGCTCGTCGCCCCAGCCGGTGACCGATCCGCTCAGCACCCAATCGCGGCGCGGCAGGAACATTTCGCGCATGAGGCGCAGGCGCTCGGGGATGGGACGAAGCGTCTGGTAGGGCGGTGCCGTCGGCAGCCAGAAATAGTCGTCGCTGTCGTGATGCGGCAGCGCAAGCCGGTCCGCCAGTGCGCGGCCGAGCGTCGTCACTCCGGAGCCTGATGCTCCCGTCAGATGAATGCGGCAGCTTTTCATGGTCGTCCCTGGAAACTGGCTGATGGCTTGAACCGACCGGCCGCCGGTTTGACTAATGATCCGCGCTCCCGGATCATCGCCCTCCCACCGGAATCACTTTATGCAAAAATCTTTTGGCAAATTCAAAGCAGGCGTCTCGGCCGCCGCGGTCCTCGTTGCGCTGTTCGGTGTTTATGGCTTCCGCAAGCTCCAGGCCCTGGCGGCCGATCCGACCGGTCCGAAGGACTGCCGGGCTGCGGACGACATCGGCGAGCAGGGCAAGATCGATCTCGATAAGGTGAGGGCGATTGCGCCGCTTCAGGGCGTGAAGTGGTCACAGCTCGGCGGCAGCATCAATGATGCGAGCTGTCTCAACCGCACCGAGATTTTTGGCGTGGTCGAGGTGCATAGCGTCGATGATATCGCCAGGACGCTGGCATTCGCCCGCGCCAACAAGCTGCCGGTGACGACGGCCGGCGTGCGCCACTCCATGGGCGGCCAGGCCTTCCGCAAGGGCGGTATCGTGCTGGACATGCGCAACTTCAACCGTATCACGCTCAACGAGGCGGCGCGCAGCGTCACCGTACAGCCGGGTGCGACATGGCATGACATCCAGATCGCGCTGCATCCGCGCTTTGCGGTGCGCGCCATGCAGTCGACCGATATCTTCAGCGTCGGCGGTTCGATCTCGGTCAATGCCCACGGCATGGACCACCAGGCCGGCGCGCTGGCCCGCTCGATCAAGACGATGAAGGTGATGCTGGCAGACGGCTCGCTCCAAAGCGTCTCGCCGACCGAGAACCAGGAGCTGTTCAACCTCGTGGTCGGCGGCTACGGCCTGTTCGGCGTGATCGTCGAGGCCGAGCTCGATATCGCCGACAACACGGTCTACCAGACCGGACGGCGCGTGCTCGACTACAAGGCCTTCCCGGCGCTGTTCGCAGGCGAGATCGAGAAGGACACCAATATCGGCCTGATGTACGGCCATCTTTCGACCGCGCCGAGCAGCTTCTTGCAGGAAATGCTGCTCTACACCTACACCAAGGTCGACGGCACCGATTTCGCGATCGAGGAGCTCGGCGAGGTCAGCAGCACGAAGCTCAGGCGGCTCACGATCAACCTCTCCAAGCAGGGGCCATTCTTCCAGGAGCTGAAGTGGCTGTCGGAGAAGCACATCGAGCACCGGATGGAGACCTGCACGGTCACCCGCGCCAAAGCGATCGCCTCGGGCGAAGCCTGCCTCGTCAGCCGCAACAATCCCATGCACGATTCCGTGCCGTACTTGCGCAACGCCTTGCAGGACGAGACCGACATCCTCCACGAATACTTCATCCCGCGCAGAAACTTCGTCGCCTTCGTCGATGGCATGCGCAGGATCATGCTCGACAACAAGACCAATCTCCTGAATGCGTCGGTCCGCGTCGTGCACAAGGAAGAGAATTTCCTGACCTATTCGCCGGAGCCTGCGTTCTCATTGGTGCTCTACATCAACCAGCCGACGGACGATGAGGGCAACCGCCGCATGAAGAAGGTGACGGAAGAGCTGATCGATCTCACCATCGCCAACCAGGGGCGCTTCTTCCTGCCGTACCAGCTCTATTACTCGCGCGACCAGTTCGAGAAATCGTACCCGCAGATCGATGACTTCTTCGCGGCCAAGCGCAAGTACGATCCGGCCGGTCTCTTCACCAGCACGATGTATCAGAAATACGCTTCGTAAAGCATGATCCGGAAAAGTGTGCAGCGGCTTTCCCTCGCGACAAACGCGGAACGCGTTTGCGCGGAGATCATACTCAACAAATAAAGCCTAGGCCGTGTACCCATAACCGTCGGCGGCGAAGGCTACTGCCCGGTTAGCACCAAGTTCGTGCGGCAGCGCAATATGTCGCCAAGGGCCATAAGCGATCATTCGATCACCCTGTCGGCCCGCTGCAGAATCGACTCTGGAATAGTGAGTCCGAGCCCCTTGGCGGTCTTGAGATTGATCACGAATGAGAACTCAGTCGGCTGCTCTATGGGCAGGTCGGCCGGCTTTTCGCCTTTGAGGATGCGGTCAACGTAATTGGCTGCGTGCCTTTGGAGATTAGGAATGTTTGGATCATAGGCCATTAGTCCACCGCCGTTCGTGACTTGCATCGAAAAAGGATATATCGCGGGCAATCTGTAGCGGGCCGCGAGTTCACTAACTCGCGCACGGTGAACAAGGAATATGCTCTCGGCACCGACGATGAGCCCTTCGGCACTTTCTTTGGCTCCCGCGTCGAACGCGGCTGGAAGGTCGTCGGCGGTCTGGATGTCATGAACGTGCAGCGTCAAGCCCAACAAGGGGGCTGCTTCCTTCAGTGCCTTCACCTGTAAGGCTGCAATCGGGTCGGCGGAGTAGGTCAGTACGAGTACCCGCGAGATTTTGGGCGCGGCCTCCTTCAACAAGGCAAGACGCTTGGCCGAAAGCTCGGAAACCATCATTGAACTTCCGGTGACGTTTGCCCCGGGGCGGGCGACGCTGTCTACAAGACCGGCCGCTACCGGATCAGCGAGTGCGAGCATGACGATTGGGATCGTGTGGGTCGCGTTCATGGCGACCTGAGTGGCTGGGGTGGTGCTCGCGACGATGATATCCGCCTTGAGGCGCAGACACTCTGCAGCGAGAATGGGGAACCGATCGCCGCGGTCATCGGCAGAGAGATAGTCAATTGCGATTGTCCGCCCGTCAACATAACCCAAGTCGCGCAGACCCTGAAAAAACGCACCAAATCGTGTCGACCGCGATGCGTCAGGATCGAATGTAAGGAAGCACAGCCGCGGGATCTTTTTGGGCTGCTGTGCGTACCCAGCTAAGGGGCATGCCACACCCAGGAAGGCAGCGATGAACTCGCGCCGTCTCATAGCCAGCAGCTTCGCACAGCGTCAAGCATAGCACATCTCTGATGTGTGCGTGGGCGAACCAAAATCACACCCCGATGTTTCGAATGCAAGAGGCTTCTTCTGCGCATGTCCGTTCAGGGGCATTCGCGACTGAGCCGGGCGGTGCTCGCTACTAATCGATGTCCGCTTCGGTCCCGATAGTGCCCGGATTTGTGCAGAAGCAGCAAATGACGCGAGGGGCCAAAAGGCGAAATCGTAGGCTTGGCTTGATGGGGAGGCAGCCAACTGAGGCGGGAAACCTGTTAAGCCATACGTTGAAGTCGAAGGCCGTTTCGCCCAAGATCCACATTAAGCCGACAAGCCGCTCGGTAGCAAAATCGGAGATGCGACACATCATGTTGAGTAACTCATTGGTGAGCCTCGCCCGGGTCTTGGTCGCAGTCACATTGATGCTCTTGATCAGCGCCATCCTACACGATCCACTCAACGCCGCAGAAGCCATTAGCGTCGCCGAAAGCGCTCCGCCGATCCTGAGCAAGGTCTCGGAACAAAGCGTTCATTTCGACGTGGACGGGCAGAAGGTAGTTGGTACGCTGACACTGCCGACTGACGTCAAGTCTCCGCCGACGATCCTGATATTGCACGGCTTTGCGCCTCTGCGCGATGGACTCCCGGTTAGCGGCACTCAGGAAGGCTTTTTCTCTCGCCCGGCACGCCTGTGGGCGGAGCGTGGATACGCAAGCCTGCGGATCAGCACGCGTGGGGCAGGTGGATCGGATGGAAAACTTGAAGATATGACGCTTGAGGGCCGCATCGCGGAAACGCTCGCGGCCTTGCGATGGCTCGCGGAGCAACCCGATATTGATCACGACCGCATCGGAATCGTTGGTTACAATCAAGGAGCGATCATGGCCACGGCTGCGGCCGGCCGCCTCAGCGCGACAGGCCAGGTAAAATCAATCGTCCTTTGGCTACCAATCGCCAATCCGATCTACCAATACACAGCACGCGCCGGCACGGAAAAGTTCGAAACCGGGCTAGAAAGGCATGGCGGCGAACTTGTCGAGGTCAAAACGCATTCTGGCGCAATCAGGCCCTTGAAACAGGCCTTCTACAAAGACGTCTGGACGCTGAGCCCGGCCGCGGAAATAGTGCCCTACAAAGGTGCCATGCTCGTGGTGATGAGCAGTCGTTATAGGGATGCTCCACTTGAACTCGGGCAAAGCCTCCTTCGATATCACTCCGGCAAGCACGAATTGCTCAGCATCAATATCGATCAAGGCCTTGGTGCGTCTCAAGGCCCAACCGCCCTAGACGATTTGGCGCTTCGCACGCTTTCGTGGTTCACTAAAACAGTCGTCGATTGACTCCATAGCGCCGCGGCGGGATCGCCGTCACCGCACAGCGTCGTTGCAAGATTTCTGCTGTTCTAGCCGGCATGGGGCGGGGGGAGAGGTCCGCTTTGGGTCACAAGCGGCGGTCGAGGCAAGCACACCCCGTCGTCCGGTTTACCGCCGACAGCCGACACCACAACGGCTTAAGCGCTGTTCGGCTTGGGGCCAGCAACTGCCATTGAAACATGACGGCACGATTTTGTATTCGATCCCGACCTGGTCTCTTCCTGATGCCCCAAAGTCTATTCTGGTTGAAGAAGACGCGTGAGGCAGCGAAATGCTATCGGAACCAATTGCTTATTGTTTCTACCGTTATCGCGGGCTCTTCCGTCACACTTGGATCGTCGCGACTTTCACAATCGCTATGGTTGCCGCTCCACTACCGGCTTCAGCGACACCAAATGTGTCAGCGTGCGGATATCTCGCTGATCTAATCGATAAGGCACCGCCAGGGCCGTTGTTCCTGCCCAGCTATCCGACCGTCGAATCGGGACCTCTGCATGGCGCCGCCTACCTCTACGACAATGCGGTAGCCGCCATCGCATTGGTCGGTTGCGGTGAGCAAGACAAAGCGTATCGGATTGGCTCGGCGATTCTCTGGGCCATCGACAACGACCGCACCTGGCACGATGGACGGCTCAGGAACGCTTACGCCACGGGTGTGGTGGCGAATGGCCCCGTCAAACTTCCAGGGTGGTGGGACAATACTCAGAACAAATGGTTAGAGGATCGATATCAGGTAGGCAGCGATGTTGGTAACATGGCATGGGCCATGTTGGCGTTGCTGTCGATTGATGATGTGAACACCGGCTCTCGGTTCCGCGATGGTGCAGCACGGCTTGGCGCCTGGGTCGCGCAATGGGCCGATACGCGCGGTACTGGCGGTTTCACGGGTGGTACGTTTGGGCACGAACCGACGCCGGAAGTGCGGACGTGGAAATCGACTGAACATAATACTGACCTCGCCGCCGCGTTTGGCCTTCTTGCGATCCGTACAGGCGATTCGCGCTGGCGCGATAAGGCAACGGTTGCTGAGTACTTCGTAAGTACGATGTGGGATCCGGCATGCGCGTGTTTCGCCGCAGGTACCGCTGAAGACGGTGTCACGCACAATCCGATTTTGGCTCTGGATGCCCAGGTCTGGCCTTTAACGGCGCTCCCCGGAGCGGCCGGGAAATTTGCACCGGCAATGACGACCGCCGAACGGCGAATGAGTGTCGGCGAGGGCTTTGCCTACGGTGAAGACCGGGACGGCGTGTGGACCGAAGGGACGAGCCAAGTGGCCCTCTTGATGAAATTGCTCGGCAGGACTGAGAGGGCAGAGTCGTTGATCGCTGTCATCGAATCCCAGAGGTCGCCGGATAGCGGGTTCTATGCCACAACTGTCCGCGAGTTACCGACCGGGTTCGTGCTGGACACCGATCCGACCAAGCCGCGACTCTATTTCCGATTGTCACATCTTGGCGCAGCTTCGTGGGCTGCCCTCGCGGAACGTGGGTTCAATCCGTTTACGCTGACAAAAGGACTTCCGTAGTTGAGCCGCAGTGCTTCTCGTCCCGGCCGTTTCGGTCTGTTTTGATTTCGATATGTCCGCAAAGGGTCATTCGCGACTAAGCTAGGCAATGCTCGCTTCCAATCGATGTCCGCTTCGGTCTCGATAGCGACCGCTTTTGAGCAGACGCAGCAAATGACGCGAAGGGCCAATAGGCGACATCATTCGATCACCCGTGGGCGCGCGAGCAGCATCGGTGTCCACCGGGAGGCCAAGCGCGTTGGCCATTTTGAATTTGACAGGCAGTTGGACCGGCAGATCGGCAAGATTGGCACCCCGGAGGATGCGGTCGATGTATCCTGTCGCCTATTGAAAATTGTTCGAACTACGACCCAGGTCGGACTACTGAACGTCGCGACCGGCTTCCTCACGCGGCGCCAATGGAATGTTCCAGGGAAGTCTTTCGATATTTCCGAGCGGTGTAGTTTGATTCGAGAGGAATATCACAGCGCGCAATCCGTCAGTGTAATAGGGATCGCCGGTGAGGTTCGTGCGCGGTGCGGAAGCCGGGGCTGCACCAACGCCATCGACGTAACCGTATCGTTCGACAAATCCGGACAGCAACATGTCCTGCAGCATATAAGCGCGGTCAAAATCGACGTCGGGCGCGACTTTATGGGTGGTCAAATTCCATGTCTGAGTAGTGAGGCGCACTCCGATATCCCTGCTTACCTGCCCGATCCATACTCTTCGTCCCTCAAACGTGTACGGCGTAAGCCAAAACCGTGCATGAACGCGTTCATTTATTGTCGATCGGGCCTTTTGCAGAACGAAGTCTTCCCTGCGATTGAAGACGTACAGCGGACTCACTGGAGAAGTCAGAAACTGATCTCGGAAAATGAAGGCCCGCGCAGTTTCCATGTCACTTGCGAAATCGAGTTGCCTGGCGAGATGCCAGCCACGGGAGATGAAAGGAACAATCGGACTTTGCCGGTTTTCGACAATGACGAGATTGAGCGGATCGCCGTTGCGCGTGCCGTCAGCGTTGGTTGTGCAGCAGGCCTGCTTCGCAAACGTCGTTCTCAATGACTCAAGATCGAGATCGTTGATCTTCTTGCCAGGATAGATGATATCAGTGCCAATGTCAGTACCGACAAACTTTGGTCCCGGGACGGGCAACGCAAACTCAAAGGTCTCAACACGTTTCGGCCCGGCTATGACGATATGGGCATATTTGATGCCAGCGTCCAGGATGCAATACATAAAACCGGTCGTTTTCGAGTGGGCCGGGAGGACGTTTGCAATTTGGTGGCTCAGAAAGAACTCGTTGCGCGCACGATTGGCGGCAAAGGACATCAGGCCGCGAAATCGATAAGCAACCTCGTATGGTGAATAGTAATCTGGGTCCGTCGCGACGGGAATGAAGGTGAGTTGGTCATCGGTCTGGTTCTCGATTGATAGCCAGACGGGTTGAATGTTACGTCTGGCAAGATTTTCGCCAAAGAACTGGCGACTTTCGCTCTCGCCGAGTGCGCTGGCATCCACCTTGATTCCAGAGGCAGACTTCTGCTGCGCTCGAGCCATGAAAGTCGAGGTGTCACTTGGATCTGGGGTAAACCCGAATGAGTTGACAACGGCGAGCATCGCCGCCAACGCAATCACCAGGATAGCAGCGACAAGGATTTTTCGCGTCCGAGAGTTCTTCATAGCCAGCTCCCGCAATCGCAGTTCGAGAATATCCGTTTGGCAATGCAAGCCTCGTTTTCTCGAACTGTCTTCGATTCCTGGCGCGCGGACTCTCAGGAAAAATCGAGCGTCCCGCGCTCTAAGCCTCTAAAGAACTCCTAAAAGCACCAAAACGAGAGTATCGAGATAGCGGCAGGCAGAGCATGGCCGCAGATGCCGCACCTTTAAGATATCAAATCATGGTGCTCGGGCATGATGGAGACAGAGTGTCACGCTTCCATGTTGAGCTAGATCAATGAGGGCCGCTAAGGGTCACAAGCGGCGGTCGAGGCAAGCACACCCCGTCGTCCGGTTTACCGCCGACAGCCGACATCACAACGGCTTAAGCGCTGTTCGGCTTGGGGCCGGCAACTGCCATTGAGCATGACGGCACGATTTTGTATTCGATCCCGACCTGGTCTCCCTGATGCCCCAAAGTCTATTCTGGTTGAAGAAGACGCGAGAGGCGCAGTGCTTCTCGTCTCGGCCGTTTCGGTCTGTTTTGATTTCGATATGTCCGCAAAGGGTCATTCGCGACTAAGCTAGGCAATGCTCGCTTCCAATCGATGTCCGCTTCGGTCCCGACAGCGCCCGCATTTGTGCCGGAGCAGCAAATGACGCGAAGGGCCAAGTGCAGACATCAACAAAGGCGTGCAACAGTTCGGCAAGCGGTCCGAATGACGCACGTTCAAAGCTCGTTCCAAGCGAAAGGGCACAGCACTATCCCGCCCACCGTTCCAACCTGTGCCGCCGTGCGTTAGCTGCCCTGGGATGAAGAGATACTCGCGTCCCGCGTTATCGAACCTTGGCGAAGGCCTCGATCTGCACAAGAAAATCCGGGCTAGCCAATTGCTGCACGGGGACTGTCGCACTCTTCGGCGACGGCGGGCCGAAATAACGCTGCCGCAAATCGGCGTATTTATCGAATTCGACGGGCTCTGTAACGTGGCTGACCGTAAAAATAATGTCCTTGACCGTCGCGCCGCCGCCATTGAGGCAGGCACCGACGTTCTTGCCAACTTGTTCGATCTGCGCCTGCAGATCGCCTTTGCCCACAATATTGCCGTCCTCGTTGCGCGCGACCTGCCCCCCCACGAGGACCAAATGGCCGCCGTCGCGCAACGCGACCTTGGTCGTGGGCGGAGAAGCGGCGCACGGCGGCCCGACGATCTCCGGTGCTGGCAAATCTTTGACGATTTCCCAATCTTGGTCGGCGTGCCGAATACGCTCCTTCGCGCTTTCGCGCCACACCTGCATCCAATAGCGGTTGCGCGCCAAATAGAGCTTACCGTCGACGATGGCCCAAGCTTCAGGATCGACTATATCCTTGTGCGCCGCCTCGCCGTCCGACATTCCCATCGCACAGTAGCCATCGTATTGCGGCTCGTAATGTTTCGGATCTCGCGCAAAGAGATCGCGGTGCTCGCCGCTGACAAAGCGCCAATGCAATCTGTGCCACGAATACTCAAATTCGGGCTTGCCTTGAACGGGTTTTCCGTCAGTGAAATAAGCGACCGGGTCATAGCCGCTAATCGAGAGCCTCAGTTCATCGCCCCACGCCGTGCGGGCGAGGAAGGTCAAAAACAGGAGCGCGAGCAGCTTTATGCTCCGCTTCAGTCCAAGAAAAGAAGCCGTCTGCACGTCTTCCTCCGGACAACCGTCTTCCACGTTTCCGTGGCTACCCGATAGTACATCTGATACAATGTTCCTTCTTTGCGGTTAGGTCAACGGCTTGCCTTATTTTCGGGTGACCGATGGCTCAGATTTTAGACCTCGGCGCTCGGAACCGGAAACTCGCCGCCATTCTGCACGCGGATGTAGTCGGTTTCAGCCGCCTGATGGGCTTGGACGAAGCGGGCACACATCGAGTGCTCGGTGAGCTTCGGCGCGCCGTCGATCCGCTGATTACCTCACACGGCGGGCGGATCGTAGGTACAGCGGGGGACAGCCTCCTTGCGGACTTTTCGAGTATCGTCGACGCGCTAAACTGCGCCGTCGAGATCCAGCTGGCGTCTCGGGCCATCAACGACCCCATGCCGCCCGACCGCCGTCTCGAGCTCCGGATCGGTGTTAATCTTGGCGACGTGATCGTCGACGGCGGCGACATCTTCGGCGATGGCGTCAACATCGCGGCCCGTCTCCAGGCTCTCGCCCGGCCTGGCACCGTTTGCATCTCCCACACTGTTTACGAGCAGGTTAGAAATAAGCTCGATCTCGATTACTATCCGCTCGGCAGCCATCGTGTGAAGAATATCGCCGAGCCTGTTCGCGCTTACTTGGTAGGCGTCTCGGCCGTCCCAGGTCGGGCAGGAAAACAGCGGAGGCCGTTGGCTGCAGCAGCAGGGGTATGCGGCCTCGCTGCGGCGGGCCTCGTTGCATGGGCGCTTTACACGGGCGCGGGCCGAGATCTGCTGGGGTTGCCAGCGCCCAAGCCGGTCGAAGTCGCTGACCTTGCTGCGCCGCATCGTCTCGCCGGACGCCCCTCGGTGGCAGTCCTGCCCTTCAAGAACCTGTCGACCGACGCCGGCCAGGATTTCTTTTGTGCCGGGATCACCGAGGACGTCATCACCGCGCTCGGTCGCTTCTCGAACCTACTCGTCGTCGCCAAATCGGCGAGTTTTCAGTTGAAGGACCGAAACCTGGCGCCCGCCGAAATCGGGCGCCTGCTCAACGTTCGCTACCTCCTTGAAGGCACCGTTCGCCGTGCTGGCGATCGTCTTCGCGTCAACGTCGAATTGACCGAGGCAGCGACGGGGCGAAGCGTCTGGTCCGAAGCGTACGATGCCGAGGTTAAGGACATCTTTGATGTGCAGCAGGACATTGCACGGCGCGTGGTCGGCGCGGCTGCAGTGAAGCTCACCCGCTTCGAGCGGGACCGCGCTCTCGCCAAGCCTACCGAAAACCTCGCCGCTTACGAATATGTCCTGCGCGGGCGCGAGCACTTCTCGCGCGCGACCCGTGACAGCAACGACGATGCGCAGGACATGTTCCAGCGCGCCATCGATCTCGACCCGAGCTACGCCGCTGCTTACGCGGAACTAGGTTTGACGCTCATCGAGGCGGTGGCGTCGGGATGGACAGAATTTATCGCCGACGACCTCGCTCGTGCCGAAACGCTGGCGCGGAAAGCCCTGTCGCTGGATTCCGCATCGACCACTGCCTATCGCCTGCTCGCTGAGGTACATTTGGCGAGGCGACGTTTTGACCTCGCCCTAGGACAGATCGATCGTGCCCTCGAGATCAATCCGAGCGATGCCGAGAGCTTTTCGATGCGGGGTGCAATTTTGGTGTGGGCAGGCAGAGCCGCGGATGCTTTGCCCTGGCTTGAAGGCGCCCTTCGCCTTGATAACGTCAATGCCAGAGCGACCTTTCTTCTTGCCACGGCCTATTATTTCCTCGACCGCTACAGCGCGTCCGTCGAAGCCATGGACCGTGCCCTCGCCGGAAGTCTCGGACGTAACACCCAGGTTACGGGACGGTCTGTTTTGGCGGCCGCCTACGCAGAGTTGAATAGAGCAGCGGACGCTGAACGAGAGCGGAGCGCGGTCATGCGTATGGCGCCGTTTCTAGATGCTGAGCAGTTCGCCTCGCAATTCGGCACGCAGACAGCCCACGACCATATGTTGGAGGGTCTCAAGAAGGCTGAATTTCATTAGCAGGATCTTTGCTTCCCATTGGCCGATCCCTCGCTAAACCGGACAAAAAGTTGGCGCGAACAGGTAGTCGCCATTGGTCGGGACGATCAGCCGCACTGTATTTAGCGGCGGCACCCCGCGATCCGAATGTCGGCTCAGGGTCATCCGCGACTGAACCGGGCAGTGCTCGCTACCAATCGAAGTCCGCTTCGGTCCCGATAGCGCCCGCATTTGTGCAGAAGCGGCAAATGACGCGAGGGGCCAGAACCGGAAATTCCTCTGATTGGGGCCTCTTGCAGTTCTAGCTCCCGGGGAGGCCCTATCGGCGAGGCGATCCACAGGCCCGCAATAGGGTGTATAACGAGCCGCGGAGACTAGGGCCATGGCTGCGTCGGGGCAGGACCGCATCGAACGCCGGCTTGCTGCCATACTGGCAGCCGATGTGGCTGGCTACAGCCGGCTGACCGGAGTGGACGAAGAGGGCACGCATGTCCAGCTTCAGGCCCATCTGCGCGCTCTTGTCGATCCCAAGGTTGCGGAACACCGTGGTCGGGTCGTCAAGAACACCGGCGACGGGATGTTGGCCGAGTTTAGTAGCGTGGTGGACGCGGTGCGCTGCGCCCTTGATGTCCAGCACGGGATGGCCGAGCGCAATGCCGGCGTGCCAAATGAGAAGCGCATCGAGTTTCGCATGGGCATCAATGTCGGCGACATCATCATCGATCGAGGCGACATTTTTGGCGACGGCGTGAATGTGGCGGCGCGTCTGGAGGGATTGGCGAAGCCAGGTGGCATTTGCATCTCCGATGACGCGCACCGGCAGGTTCGGAGCAAATTCGATGTCACCTTCGAGGATGTAGGCGAGCGTCAACTCAAGAACATCGCACGGCCAGTGAGGGTCTTCCAAGTCGCTCTTGATGGTGCGCGACGCACCAAGCCAATTTGGCAGCCGCACAATGCGACGTCGGCTGTGCATCGCGCTTGGTGGAGCGCGCACGTCACGGCGATGGGAGCGCAGCCGTACTGATTTCCGCCGCTGTCGGCGCAGCATTATACTTCCACCTCGGCCGTATCCCCGTACAGCTGTCAGACCAGCTGGCAAAGCCGTCTGAGCGCTTCTCCATCGTCGTGCTGCCCTTTGCCAACCTGTCGGGTGATGCGAATCAGGACTATCTGGCTGACGTCATCAGCGACGAGCTAACCACCGGGCTCTCGCGTTTTCGGGACAGTTTCGTGATCTCCCGGTCAACTGCCTTCACTTACAAGGGCAAGCCAATCAACATGCAGCAGATCGGCAAGGATCTCGGTGTGCGCTATGCGCTGGAAGGCAGCGTACAGCCGAGTGGCGACCGGGTGCGCGTGAATGCCCAGCTCATCGATACCGAGAGCAATGCGCATCTCTGGGCTGATCAGTTTGACGAGAACCGGTCCGACCTCTTGCAGATGCAAGATGCCATTGTTGACCGCATCGCGTTTGCGGTCGGTGTGAAGATGTTCACTGACAAAGCGCAGAGGGCACAAACCCGCGCTGCCAATCCCAATGCGGAGGACCTTGCTTGGCGCTGCTACGCAACCTTAATGCGCGTGTCTTGGACGCCCGAACGCGATTCCGCCTACCGCCTGTGCGAGCAAGCGCTGCAGATCGACCCTGAGAACATTCGGGCACTGTCGTTGCTGTCATTCAAGTTCAGCCAACGCTCTGCCTTTTTTGCGGGTCACGATCGTGAGGCTGATCTTCGCCGCGCGGACGAACTTGCCTCGTTAGCCATAAAGATCGACCCTGACTTCTCCATGGCTCTCTCGGCCAAAGGCGATGTTCTACTGTCAACCGGACGCTATCGGGACGCGATTGATTCTTATCGGCGCGCCCAGATGTCAGTCCCCGTCGCCATTCAGCCTGGATTGGCTTTGGCCTACGTTTTTGTCGGTGAGCCGGATCAAGCCATCGCCTATGCCGACAGGGCGCTGCGGCTCAGTCCGCATGGTCCCGCTTCCATATGGCCAACATTTTATCTCGCTAAGGCCCTCGCATTCGGCATGTTGCAGGACTATGAGGAGGCGCTTTTATGGATTGAGCGGGCTGAAACTGCTGCTCCAGATATTCCACTCATGGGATTTACGCGATCTGCGCTGCTTGCCCTGGCGGGCCGAGAGGACGAGGCGCGCGCAACAATGCAGCGCTATTTGGCGAACGACAAAGCCCCTATCCGGACCATTTCTCAATGGTATGCTCGGGTCGTGGGAAAGCAATTTCCGTCCTATAGTCCGCTTCCCCTTGCGCGTCTTCTCTTATTCAGTAAGAAATTCGACGATAGCCTCCGAAAAACCGGGCTGCCGGAGTGATCAAGGCGGTTGCCCACGCGGATTAGGTGATCCAGAGGGCGGTTCGCCGCATGTCTCTTATGGGCCATGTGTGGACGACGCCCGCGTTGCAAGAAGAATCTGGCGTTCGGCTTGCGGTCGGGTGCAAGTCATGTGTCCGGCC
>NZ_JBANBJ010000064.1:0-47571 GCF_059803515.1 Bradyrhizobium sp. UFLA05-125
CGCCCCGGTTCAGGCCGCCGATCCCTTTGGCCAGGAGATGACGCTGGAGCCAAAGAAGGTCGTGATGGCCAAGGGCAGTGCCAACTGGGATTCTGCCTTCGACACGCTGATCGATTCGTTCAAGGCGCTGAATGCGCTTTTGGACAAGCAGGGCATCAAGCCCGCGGGCAATCCAATGATCGTCTACACCTCGACCGACGACACCGGCTTCACCTTCCTCGCCGAGATCCCGATCGATCAGGAGCCCAAGAACCTCGGCAAGGACATGAGCATCGGCAAGTCGCCGGAGGGCAAGGCGCTGAAGTTCGTCCATCGCGGCTCCTACGACAACATGGACAACACCTATGAGGCGATCACCAATCACCTCGACGACAAGAAGCTGGAAGCCAAGGACACATTCATCGAGGAGTACCTCACCGATCCCCTGAAGACGGCCGAGGACAAGCTCGTGATCAACGTCTATGTACCGCTGAAGTGAGAGTGATGAAGAGCAACGCGATCATGGCCGCTATTTTTACCGCCGCGCTCGGCGCGTCTCCTGCGCTTGCCGACGATTTTCCGTCAGCGATCTCGGTGAGCGGGGAGGCGAGCGTTTCCGCGGCGCCTGATCTCGCGCAGATCGATGCTGGCGTTGCAAATGACGCGAAGACTGCGAAAGAGGCCTCCGACGCCAACAACGCGGCGATGGGCAAGGTGCTGCTGGCCTTGAAAGGCGCAGGCATCGATGAGAAGGACTATCAGACCTCGCGGCTGTCGCTCCAGCCGCAATATGTGACCTCTTCCAAGACCTCGGACCGCGCAACCAGCATCGTCAGCTTCCGCGCCAGCAACCGCGTCACCGTCAAGATCCACGACGTGACCAAGGTGGCCAATGTGATCGACACGCTGGTGGGTGCCGGCGCCAATGATGTCGGCAACATTTCCTTCGAGGTGACGCAAGCCTCGAAACTGCTCGACGGCGCCCGCGAGCAGGCGCTCGCCGACGCCCGCCGCAAGGCCGAGATCTACGCGAAGGCGGCCGGCGTCACGCTGGGCGCACCCATCAGCATCTCCGAAGGCGGCGGCCCGATGCCACTGTTCAAGAGCCGCATCGCCGCCGCACCAATGGCCGCAGCCCCGGCGCAGGTCGCTCCCGGCGAGGAGACGCTGTCGGTGACGGTGAATGTCAGCTGGGCGATCAAGAAGGATCAGTAACTCTTGTGTCCCGGACGCGCTGCGGCACGTAGTGACGCTGCGCAGAGCCGGGACCCATCTACTTGCGCACAGTCTGGGCCCCGGCTCAGCAGCGCAGCACTGACGTGCTGCGCTGCGTCCGGGGCACGAGACGAGAGCTAGATCTCCACCACCTGCCCCGGCTTCAGCGCCACGAACCGCTCGCGCGGGATGTTCGCCGCATCCAGGGCTTCGTGCAACGCCCTCGCCGGCGCATCAATCGCCTCATCCGTGAGCTGGAACGTACCGTGGTGATGCGCCAGTGCAGCCCGCGCGCCGCAATCGACCAGCGCCTTCACGGCGTCTTCCGGATTCATGTGCTGCTCGCGCATGAACCAGCGCGGCTCGTAGGCGCCGATCGGCAGGATCGCAAGACGCAAGGGCCCATGCGCTTCACCGACGCGGCGGAAATGCGTGCCCTCGCCATAACCGGAGTCGCAAACGACATAGATCTTCCCCGCAGGCGTCTCCAGCACGAAGCTCGCCCACAGCGCCCTGTTGCGGTCGAACAGGCTGCGCGCCGACCAGTGCCGTGTCGGCACCAGGTGCACGGCAATGCCGCCGCCGAGCTCGACGCGGTCGTGCCAGTCGAACGCCTCGGCGCGGATTGCGCCGTCGCGCTCACGCATGGTGAGATCATTGCCGAGCGGCGTGATGACGCGCGGGGCGAAATTCTTGGCGAGCCGCGACAGCGTCGCGATATCGAGATGGTCGTAGTGACCGTGCGAGACCAGCACGACGTCGATCTTCGGCAGCCTGTCGAAGGCGATGCCGGGATCATTATGGCGCTTCGGTCCGGCCCAGCCAACCGGCGAGACCCGCATCGACCAGACGGGATCGACGAGGATGTTGAGCCCACCGGTCTGGATCAGCCAGCTCGCGTGGCCGACAAAGGACAACCGCACCTTGCCGCCGTTGACCTCTGCCGGCGGATAGTCGGCATAGGGGCTTGGAACCCATTTCGGCCAGACCGACCGGTCGCGCTTGCCGCCAAATTGCCAGCGCAGGACCTCGCGCAGCGATTTCGGCGGCACCCCGTTGGGGTCGAAGAACTTTTGGCCGTCGAAATGATCCGACGGCGGTCCGGAATAGGTCTTATTGCTGCGGCGGGTCATTTAACGGCCCGAATGGCCCCAAAATAAAGGTTCCGGCATGGAATAAGCAGCCGGACCGGCCCCTTCAAGATGCGGCATTTCGGCTTGTTTCCTTGACTTTTGTGCCTTGCGGGGGTTTAAGGCCGCACCACTTCTCGGAAAGGCTTTCTTTTCGACCCGCCGACTGGTCCCTGAGGCCAGAGGTCAACGCCCGACAGCGCGATGCGCCCTCGGGCGCAAAGGTGTTTGGAAGATCGCATTTTTCGCGAGCAGGACAAAGGACGACTTCATTGTTCGACAATCTGTCGGAAAGGCTTGGCGGCATCCTCGATCGTCTGACGGGGCGCGGTGCGCTGACCGAAAAGGACGTCGACGCCGCGATGCGCGAGGTGCGCCGCGCGCTGCTGGAGGCCGACGTCGCGCTCGAAGTGGTGCGCAGCTTCACCGAGCGCGTGCGCGAGCAGGCGATCGGCGCGACCGTCGTGAAGTCGGTCACGCCCGGCCAGATGGTCGTCAAGATCGTCCATGACGAGCTCATCAACACGCTCGGCGCCGAAGGCCAGACCATCGACGTCAATTCCGTGCCGCCGGTGCCGATCATGATGGTCGGCCTGCAAGGCTCCGGCAAGACGACCACCACCGCAAAACTCGCCCGCCGCATGGTCCAGCGCGACAAGCGCAAGGTGCTGATGGCTTCGCTCGACGTCTACCGCCCGGCGGCGATGGAGCAGCTGGCCGTGCTCGGCCGCGATCTCGACATTCCGACACTGCCGATCGTCGCGGGCCAGCAGCCGCCGCAGATTGCGAAGCGCGCGCTGGAAGCCGGCAAGCTCGGCGGCTACGACATCGTGCTGCTCGACACCGCCGGCCGCACCACGCTCGACGAAGAGATGATGGCGGAGGCAGCCGCGATCAAAGCCGCCGCCAACCCGCACGAAGTGCTGCTGGTTGCGGATAGCCTCACCGGCCAGGACGCCGTGAATCTCGCGCGCTCCTTCGATCAGCGCGTCGGCCTCACCGGCATCGTGCTGACTCGCGTCGACGGCGACGGCCGCGGCGGCGCTGCGCTGTCGATGCGCGCGGTCACCGGCAAGCCGATCAAGCTGATCGGCACCGGTGAAAAGACCGACGCGCTGGAGAATTTCCACCCCGACCGTATCGCCGGCCGTATCCTCGGCATGGGCGACGTGGTGTCGCTGGTCGAACGGGCCGCCGCCAACATCGATGCCGAGAAGGCCGCGCGCACCGCCGAGCGGATGCGCAAGGGCCAGTTCGACCTCAACGACATGCGCGAGCAGCTCTCGCAGATGGCCAATATGGGCGGCATCAGCGGGCTGATGGGCATGATGCCCGGCATCTCCAAGATGAAGAACCAGATCGCGGCCGCAGGGATCGACGACAGGATCTTGAAGCGCCAGGTCGCGATCATCGATTCCATGACGCGCGAGGAGCGCCGTCATCCCGACCTGCTCAAGGCCAGCCGCAAGAAGCGCATCGCCGCAGGAAGCGGCCAGAGCGTCGAGCACGTCAACAAGCTGCTCAAGATGCACCGGAACATGGCCGACGTGATGAAGGCGATGGGTTCGGGCAAGCGCGGCCCGCTCGCCGGTATCGCGCAGGCCATGGGCTTTGGAGGCGGCATGAAGATGCCCTCGCCCGAAGAGATGAAGGCGCTGCAGGAGAAGATGCAAGGCGCGGGTGGCGGCGGACAGGGCCTGCCCAATCTGCCGAAGGATTTGCCCGCTGGCCTGCGCCAGGGCCTCCCCAATGTGCCGGGGCTCACGGGCCTCAGCAACAAGCCGACCCTTCCGGGGCTCGGCGGCTTCCCCGGACTGGGGAAGAAGAAGTGACGTCACTCTCTCGTCTCGTCATTCCGGGGCACGCCGTCCGAACTCGGGTTTACCCGAGTTCGGTTTTGAATTTGTCCAAGTCGGCAACAGCCGACTTGGATGCGCGCGCCCCGGAATGACGAGCTGATTTTTTCAATTAACCAACACTCAGGAGACCAGAATGTCCGTCGTTATCCGCCTCGCGCGCGCAGGCACCAAGAAGCGCCCCGTCTATCACGTCGTCGTCGCCGACTCGCGCTTCCCGCGCGATGGCCGCTTCATCGAGCGTCTCGGCTATTTCAACCCGCTGCTGCCGAAGGACAACGAGACCCGTCTCAAGCTCGACATGGACAAGGTGAAGGCCTGGCTCGCCAAGGGCGCGCAGCCGTCGGACCGCGTGATGCGTTTCCTTGACGCTGCCGGCGTCAAGAAGCGCGAAGCGCGCAGCAACCCGCAGAAGGCCGTGCCGCGCAAGGAGCGCAAGGCGCAGGCCGAAGCGGCCGCGAAGGCCTAAGGCTAGCGCATGCCGGCGCTGGTCTGCGTCGCGCGGATCGGCGCCGCGCATGGTGTGCGCGGCGCGGTCAAATTGTGGACCTTCACCGAAGATCCCTTTGCCGTGCGGCGCTATGGTCCGCTTCTCACCAAGGACGGCAAGCGCCAGTTCGAGGTCGCGCAAGCGCGCGAGGCCAAGGATCATCTGGTCGCAACGTTCAATGGCGTCACGACCCGCGATGAGGCCGAACGGCTCAACGGCATCGAGCTCTACGTCGCGCGCGAAAAGCTGCCCGCGACGAACGAGGACGAATACTACCACACCGATCTGATCGGGCTCGCCGCGGTCACCACGGCCGGCGAAGCGCTCGGCCGCGTGCTCGCAATCCATAATTTCGGCGCCGGCGACATCATCGAGATCGCTCCGCCGAAAGGCACGACGCTGCTGCTGCCGTTCTCCAACGCGGTGGTGCCGGAGGTCGACCTCGCAGGCGGGCGCGTCGTGATCGCGCTGCCGCAGGAGATCGAAGGCGAGGACGAAGCCCCAGCGACGTGACGAGGCGGTGACGCCGGAGACGCGGCGAAACGACTTGCCATTGCCGTCAGGCTCGTGCACGTTACGGTTGCACCCACCCGCGAGTCCTATCCCTCCGGAGATATCAATGTTGTGTCGCTGTCTTCTGGCAACGATCGGCCTGCTTGCGTCCGTCACCGCCCTCTGCGCCCAAACGCCTCAAAATCCTTCGGCCGCGACCACCGAGACCCCAGCGGTGGAGGCCATGGAAGACCCTCAACTCGGCGACCACTGGACCTACGAGCTACGCGACGAGATCACCGGTGATCTCAAGTCGACGATTACGCGCACCATTACCGACATCTCACCCACGGAGATCGGGATCAGGCTGGCGGTGCTCGGGAAATCGGACGTCGGCTATCAGAGCTATGATCGCTCCTGGGACATGATCACCAATGGCGTGTGGCGATCCACCCCCAATGACGGCATGGGGATTCGCACTCCGCTCGCGGTCGGCAAGAGTTGGCCGGTGAAGGCCACCGACTTCAACAGCACCTCCGGCGTCAGCCTGAAACGGACGGGTACGGCAAAGGTGACGGCCAAGGAGAGCCTCACCACGCGCGCTGGAACGTTCGAAACCTACAAGATCGAGATATCGATCGAATCCCGCAATGCCAACGACACCACCAAGAAATATCTGGCTGAGCAGCAGATCTGGTACGCGCTTTCGATCAATCATTGGGTGAAGCGCACTTCCGTCAGCCGTTCGGACGGCCGGGTGCGCGACCGCAGCATGGTCGAACTGATCGAATACGGGCGCCGCTGACCGGTCGGGTCGAGAAGAGCGATTATGGTGGGGGATTTCTGATGCTTCGAAAATCGATGATGGCGATCGCTTGCCTGCTTGCTGCGAGCACGTCGGCCTGGGCCGCGGACGATGCACCGGCAACTTCGGCGGCCCCTGCCGCTTCAAAACCGGTGGTCACAATGGAGGAGCCCCTCCAGGGCGACTTCTGGACCATTGAGGTGCATGATGAGATCAGCGGGACGGTGAGCGCAGTCCGCACGCACACCGTCACCGAGGTCTCCCCGACCGAGATCAGCATCCGCGTCACGACCGAAGGCAAGGAATCCCCGGGCCTGATCGTCTTCGATCGATCGTGGAATGTGAAGACCTCGGGCGAGTGGAAATATCAACCCGGCGACGGCAGCGGCATCCGTACGCCACTGAAGGTTGGCGATAGCTGGAATTTCTCCGGCGACGACGTCAACTCCGGCAAAGGCAATATCTGGAAGCGCTCAGGCCGTTCGAAGATTGTCGGTCAGGAAACCATCACCACCAAGGCCGGCACGTTCGAGACGTACAAGATCGAAACGACGCTCACCAGGCGCCCGACCAACGACCCGACCCGCAAGAGCAACATTACGACCTTGACCTGGCACGCGCCGGCGATCGACCACTGGGTGAAACGTACCTATGTCTCGCGCAGTAACGGCCACCTGCTGATCAACAACGTCCTCGAGGTCGCCGCATACGGCCGCAAGCAATAGCCCCGGCGGGGGCTCGACCTCTCGGCCGCAATGCCCTAACCAGCGGCCATGACAAACCCCTCACCCTGGCGCGCGACGGTGCTGACGCTGTTTCCGGAGATGTTTCCGGGGCCGCTCGGCGTAAGCCTCGCCGGCCGGGCGCTGGCCGCGGGCCTCTGGGGGCTCGAGGCGCGGGACATCCGGGCGTCCGCGACCGATCGTCACCGCAGCGTCGACGACACGCCGGCCGGTGGCGGACCGGGCATGGTGCTGCGAGCGGATGTCCTGGCCGCAGCCATCGATGCCGCCGAAATCGGCCCGGAGCGACCAAGGCTCCTGATGAGCCCGCGCGGTCGGCCACTGACCCAGGGTCGCGTCGTCGAGCTTGCACAGGGCCCAGGCCCCCTGATCGTCTGTGGCCGGTTCGAGGGGATCGACCAGCGGGTGATCGACGGACGAGGCCTGGAGGAGGTCTCGATCGGCGACTACGTGCTCTCAGGCGGGGAAATCGCCGCGCTGGCGCTGATCGACGCCTGCGTCCGGCTCTTGCCGGGGGTGATGGGCAAGGAGGCCTCGGGAGCCGAGGAAAGCTTCTCGGACGGCCTCCTGGAATACCCCCAGTACACGCGCCCGCAGCTGTTTGAGGGGGTTCCGATCCCCCAAATCCTGACCTCAGGCGACCACGCCAAGGTCGCGGCCTGGCGGCGGGCCGAATCCGAGGCCCTGACGGCCGTTCGGCGGCCAGATCTGTGGGAAAAAGCGGCGAATCGGGCCTCCGGCCAAAAAACGCCAAAAAAAAAGACAGACGGGTGACAAACGCTCCCGCTTGCCTTATAGGAGCGGCCAAATCCGCAATGGCTGGATAAACGAATTTCGCGCAGCCCCCTCTTTTCGTGGCTGGGCGCGCCGATGGAGAATACCCATGAACCTGATCAAGCAGCTCGAAAAAGAGCAATTCGACAAGCTCTCCGCCGGCAAGGAGATTCCGGAATTCGCCCCCGGTGACACCGTGATCGTCAACGTGAAGGTCGTCGAAGGCGACCGCACCCGCGTGCAGGCCTATGAAGGCGTCTGCATCGGCCGTTCCGGCGGCGGTCTCAACGAGAGCTTCACCGTGCGCAAGATTTCCTACGGCGAGGGTGTCGAGCGCGTATTCCCGCTGCTCTCCCCGATGATCGACTCGATCAAGGTGGTGCGCCGCGGCAAGGTGCGTCGCGCCAAGCTCTATTACCTGCGCAACCTCCGCGGCAAGTCGGCCCGCATCGTCGAGAAGCAGGACCGCGCGACTGCAGTCAACGAGTAATCTTCGCAACAGGCGGATCGACAAAAGGCGCGGGGCTTGGCTCCGCGCTTTTTTGTTTGCGCTCACGCCAAGCGAGTAGTGCCCGTCCCTCATTGAGGAGCGCGGAACGCGCGTCTCGAAGGATGAAGGCCCGGTCCGTGGCCTCGCCCTTCGAGATGCGCGCCAAGGCGCGCTCCTCAGGGTGAGGGGCATGCCCTGTGCGAGCATTGAAACCACTCGCGCTTCCAAATCGGCCTGCTATATATTCCTTGGAATGTTTCCAGATCAGACCAGCAACGCCCCCATCAAGCGCATCGTCATCGACGATCGCTCGCGGCTGCCTGGCCGGTTCTTCGGACGCTTTGCGACCTCGGCAACGTCAGAGCTTAGCTGCGCAGCTTGAATGCTGCGCTGACGGTTTTGTTGCCCGCGCGTAACCCGCGCTTCACATCGCTACCAAACATTGCTGGAGCTCACGCTCATGTCCAAACCGACCACGCTGTACGACAAGATCTGGAACGACCACCTGGTGCACGAAGCCGAGGACGGCACCTGCCTGCTCTACATCGACCGCCACCTGGTGCACGAAGTGACCTCGCCGCAGGCCTTCGAAGGCCTGCGCGCCACCGGACGCAAGGTGCACGCGCCCGAAAAGACGCTCGCCGTCGTCGACCACAACGTGCCGACCACCGATCGCACCAAGCCGAACCCCGACCCCGAGAGCATCGAGCAGATCAAGGCGCTCGCGGAGAACGCCAAGGAATTCGGCATCGAATATTACAACGAGTTCGACAAGCGCCAGGGCATCGTCCACGTCATCGGCCCCGAGCAGGGTTTTACGCTGCCCGGCACCACCATCGTCTGCGGTGACAGCCACACCTCGACACATGGCGCGTTCGGCGCGCTCGCGCACGGCATCGGCACGAGCGAGGTCGAGCACGTGCTGGCGACGCAGACGCTGATCCAGAAGAAGGCGAAGAACATGCGCGTCACCGTCGACGGCAAATTGCCGGAGGGCGTGACGGGCAAGGACATCATCCTGGCCATCATCGGCGAGATCGGCACCGCGGGCGGCACCGGCTACGTGCTGGAATACGCCGGCGATGCAATCCGCGCGCTCAGCATGGAAGGCCGCATGACGGTCTGCAACATGTCGATCGAAGGCGGCGCCCGCGCCGGCCTCGTCGCCCCTGATCAGAAGGCGTTCGACTTCCTGCGTGGCCGGCCCAAGTCGCCGCAGGGCGCAGCCTGGGATGCCGCGATGCGCTATTGGGAGAAGCTGCGCTCCGACGACGGCGCGCATTTCGACCACGAGCTGCGGCTGGATGCTGCCAAGCTGCCGCCGATCGTGACCTGGGGCACCTCACCTGAGGACGTGATCTCGGTGACCGGCCTCGTGCCGGATCCGGACAAGATCGAGGATGAGGCCAAGCGCCTCTCCAAGCATCGCGCGCTGAAATATATGGGCTTGGCCGCGGGCACGAAGATCACCGACATCAAGCTCGATCGCGTCTTCATCGGCTCCTGCACCAACGGCCGCATCGAAGACCTGCGCGCTGCGGCGAAGATCGCCGAGGGCAAGACCGTCAGCGCCCATGTCAACGCCATGGTCGTGCCGGGCTCCGGTATCGTGAAGGAGCAGGCCGAGGCCGAGGGTCTCGACAAGATCTTCATCAAGGCCGGCTTCGAATGGCGCGAGCCGGGCTGCTCGATGTGCCTCGCCATGAACCCGGACAAGCTGAAGCCGGAAGAGCGCTGCGCCTCGACCTCGAACCGCAATTTCGAGGGCCGCCAGGGCTTCAAGGGCCGCACGCACCTGGTCTCGCCGGCGATGGCGGCGGCGGCTGCGATCGCGGGTCACTTCGTTGACGTCAGGGATTGGCGCTGAGCCAACCCTGCGCAATTCTAACGATCCCGGCAAGCGTGCCTTAAGCGGCATGCCCCAAGACTTCATCCTCGCGGCGAGCTCGCGAGGATGAAAAGGCCATGGCCAACAAGCCGGAATATGTCGATCTCATCACCGATGCGACGCGCCAGCATCGGCGGCGCGGCGCGCCGCTGCGCGTCCTCGCCAAGCCGGAGGTCGAGGAAACCTCGCGCTTGAGCCGTTGGCCGCCGGCGATGTTCCGGCAATGGAAGCTCGACAATCTGATGCGATGGAAGTCTGCTTCCTGGAAGCTCAGGGATTAGCTCTGAGCTGACGCAGCTCAAACCAAGGGCGCCTCGCGGGCGCCCTTTTTCGATTCAGCCGTTGCGTTTCACATCACCAATAGCGATGCCGCCAGCCCCAGTGGTGCCAGCGATGCCAATGGTGCCAGCGGCAGATGCGGCGCGGACCCCAATGAGTCCAGATCACCCGGCAGCGGTGCCAGCGAGGGTAGCTGTAATAGGGATAGTAGCCGCCGTAGAAGCGCCGGTGGAAGTAGCGATGCCGGTAGTAGGGACGGTAGATTCCATAGTGACGATATCCGCCGTAGCGATAGCCGCCGCCGTGAAAGGCCGGCGCGGCACGGAAGCCGCCGCCGTGGAAACCGCCGCCACGGAAACCGCCGAAATGCGCACCGCCGCCGCCGTGAAAGCCTCCGCCGCCGTGAAAACCTCCACCACCACGGAAGCCACCCCCGTGGCGGACCTGCATGACCATGTCATCGGCGGCGGCTTTCGCGGCCGGTAAGGCGACCGGATTGATTGGGGTCAGCGCCTCGGCGCGCTCTGCAGTCCCTGCCGACAGCACCAGCGCCGCCGCGGCCGCAAGTCCGAACAAGCGGATCATGCCTGCCCGGGGATCAAGACTCCTCAGCATCAAACCCTCCCTGGATCTGGACAGCGCGGCTGTGAGCCTCGCCTCGACGTTGCGAGGCGGGCTTGGCGGGCGCTGTTCATTCGCGGTCGCTCCCCAAGATTAAGTTAGGGACAGCGACGTGAACCCCTCATGAATGAACGAGGCGCAGAGAGTCGGCTGCGACGGATCGTTGCGAGAGAGTGTGCAGGTGTGCGAACCAAGATCGCGCTCACCACCACGGCCCGAAGCCGAGCACGAAGGGAGCGGGCACGCTGTAAGGATAGGGCCGATAGTAGACGGGGCGCGCGTAGTAGTGTGGCTCATAGGGCGCAGAGCGCCGAACGTGACGCGCGCTGCGGTCATGACGCGGCGCACCGAAATCGACTGTTCGCACTGAGACCTGGTGCGGCGTTGCGACTGACGTCGCCGCAACCGATGCATCAGACAAGACCATCGCCAGTCCCAAAGCACCGGTGATGACGATCGCTGTCTTCATGACAATCTCCATGCCGCCAGCATGGGGCCTTCACGATATCATCTGCAAGCGAAAACAGGCCCGGATACCGGGCCTGTTTTGCCGCCGATCGACGCTTCACCACCAGTGACGGTGATGCCAGTGGTGCCAGCGCCAGTGATGATGGTGCCAGCCATGCCAGCCCACTTCAGTCGTCGTGGCCGCGACATCCTGTACCGACTGAGCGGCGCCGGGATTGATCAGCGATGCGGCCTGCGCGCGCTCGATGGGCGCAGCACATATGAGCGCCGCTGCGATGGCAGCAAGACTGAGCACCTTAGCTTTCGTTGATTGCATGTCGTCCTCCTCCGATCACCAAGTGTGACGCAATGTGTGTGACGCAATCCAGCATGACGTCACGGAGAGGACGCTAGAGGCGACCGGCTGAATCGTGTATGAATGGACGCGCCGCAAAGACGCTGCAAAGAAATGCACGAGACCTGCGGCCAGATATTTTCGAGACCCGCGCAATACATTTCATTTGCGCCAACAAAACCAACCGTCAACGATCGGCGTATCTTCTGGACGACTAAGCGCGATGAAATCGGGATGAATCGTCATCGCGCTTTAGGTTTTTTGTTTGCGCATGATCTTTTCGGAAAACCGCTTCGCACTTTTCCGGATCATGCTTCAGATGCAGGAGATGGTGATGGCGCAGTGTCGCGGTGGGCTGCCGGTTTCTCGCCTTGCTGTTTCAACGGTCACGCTGTTCGGCTCGGAGGCGGCGCTCGCCGCGCAGGGACCGGGCGTCGAAGCCGGCACGGCGAGCCCGTTCGCACAAGCGGTGATGGCAATCCTGGTCTATGGCGCATCCGCGCTCGTCGTCGGCGTCGGCCTGATCGGCGCGCTGCGCGGGCGCTAGGCGAGAGACGTCAGCCCCGCCGCCAGTAGCAGCTCATGCGCGGCACGATCACGGTGCCGCTCGGCCGATATTCCTGCACATAGGTGGCATTGCATTCCCGCACCGCGTCCGGGCCGGGATTGTAGCGCGGATAGACCCCATCCGGCGTCTCATACGGCACCACGCGCAATCGCGGCCGGCGGCGCGGCGGCGGGACATCCGGGGGCAAGGCGTCCGGCAAGAAGACCTGGGCCAACCGGATTTCGGCGCCAGTCGTCTGGGCTTTGGCGCCGGAACCCAAAAACAGCGAAAACAACCCCATGCAAAGTAAGATCCGTCCCGCTGTTACCGCCCGCATCGTGCCACCCACCTGAACCGTCCCATCAAGGCGCCGTACGCTCCCCGTTTTGGCGTCGCGCGTCAACCTTGCCACGATCATAAAGCCAGATGCATCGCCGGGGAACCCGCGCTAAGAGGAGGCATGTGGACGGAATTGAAAGCGCCCTCACTCGCCGAAATGGAGGTGGTGGCGCATGACATCTTCGAGCGCCTGCCCAAGCACTTTCGCGATCTCTGCGAAGGCGTGGTCATCCGCGTCGACGACTTCCCGACCGACGAGGTTCTGGACGAGATGGACTGCGAGAGCGAGTTCGACCTGCTCGGGCTGTTCCAGGGGGTCGGCCTGCCGCAGCAGAGCCTTGGTGACGTGGCGCGGCTGCCGAACATGGTCTGGCTCTACCGCCGGCCGATCCTGGACAATTGGGCTGAGCATGAGGAGCGCCTCGGCCATATCGTCCGCCATGTGCTGATCCACGAGATCGGCCACCATTTCGGCCTCTCGGACGACGACATGGCCGCGATCGAGGCTCAGACGGATTGAAGCGGCCCCGCAGCGGCGGCGCGCTCCCTCCCCCGCTTGCGGGGGAGGGCTGGGGAGAGGGTGCGTCCGCAATCGAGAACCCCCAAGAGGAGAGAACCCTCACCCGCGCCTTCGGCATAGCCGAGGCTTCGCCTCGGCGTTCTTAGAACACGGCCGTCGGAGGCGGCCTGCGCTCTCCCGCAAGCGGGAGAGGTGAAGTCCCGATGCCGCACCAGCTCAAGCTCAGACCCGTAAAGCAGATGAGGCCTGCCGAATTTGGCCTAGGATTTGGGCCCCGATCGCGATAAACAGCCGTTCCCCTGACCTACCCGGGAAGCGCAACCATGGACAAGTTCACCACGCTGGAAGGCGTCGCGGCGCCGCTGAAGATCATCAATGTCGACACCGACATGATCATTCCGAAGCAGTATCTGAAGACCATCAAGCGCACCGGCCTCGGCAAGGGGCTTTTCTCCGAGCAGCGCTATAACGACGACGGCAGCGAAAATCCGGATTTCGTCCTCAATCAGCCCGCCTATCGCAATTCGAAGGTGCTGGTAGCCGGCGACAATTTCGGCTGCGGCTCGAGCCGCGAGCACGCGCCCTGGGCGCTGCTGGACTTCGGCATCCGCTGCGTGATCTCGACCTCGTTCGGCGACATCTTCTACAACAACTGCTTCAAGAACGGCATTCTGCCGATCCGCGTCTCGCAGGAAGACCTCGACAAGCTGTTCGACGATGCCGAGCGCGGCGCCAATGCGACGCTCACCATCGACCTGCCCAACCAGGAGATCCGCGGCCCCGACGGCGGCAAGGTCAAGTTCGAGATCGACCCGTTCCGCAAGCATTGCCTGATCAACGGCCTCGACGACATTGGCCTCACGATGGAGAAGAAGGCCTCGATCAACACCTACGAGGAAAAGCTCAAGCGCGAACGCGCTTGGGCTTGAGCTTGGGCCTGAGACCGGCTTTAAGTTTCGAGCCCCGGTGCGATGCGCGCCGGGGCTTTTTCTTTGCCCGCTTGTTCTTTGCCCTCTTGCGTTTGTCATTTATAGCTTCCGCGCATGTTGCCCGACATCGTCACCTTCTGGCATGGCCCGATGGACGCGCTGCGCCAGACCTGTCTGCGCTCGCAGCTCAAGGCCGGGCATAGGGTCACGGTCTACAGCTTCGACACCATTCCCGGCCTTCCAGCCGGTGTCGACAACGCGGAAGCGGAGGCGATCCTGCCGCATGCGTTCTCCGAAAAGTTGCGGCCACCGCAACCGGACGGAAGCTGGCGCGACTGGACCACGCTTCAGTTCAGCGACTTCTTCCGCATGAAGCTGATGGCGCAAGGCGCAGGCCTGTGGCTCGACGCCGACGTGCTGCTCTTGAAGCCCGTCGAGATCGATCCGGCAAAACCCTATTTCGCCTGGGAGCGGCCGCGCCAGCTCGGAAACTCCGTGCTGTATCTGCCGCCCGAGCACGGCATCGTTCGCGCATTCGAGGCGCTGATGAAGCAGGAGGAGCTGACGCCGGACTGGCTGTCGCTGCGCCATCGCGTGACGTTTGCACTGCGCCGCCTGCGCGGCGGCTCGAACCGTCTCTCGGATATTCGCGTCGCGATCTACGGACCCGCCGCGCTGACCGCGCTCGCGCACCGCTTCGGCGAACTGAGCTACGCACTGCCGAAGCAATCGTTCTACGCCGTGCATGCCGAGCCAAGACTGTTCTTCGAGCCATCCAACTATCTCGGCCTCGTCGCCAACCCCGAGATCATCGGCCTGCACATCTCGCCCAAGGGACGCGGTGGCCAGAAGCCGATTCCGGGAAGCCTGTATGCCTGGGCGACGGAGCGGTTTGCGTGACTCGTGCTCCACCCGCCCTGCCGCGACGCCCAGGGCGACCAGCACGTGACCTCAAGAGCTAAGGCGCCGAAGCATCCACATCGTCATGGCCGGGCTTGTCCCGGCCATCCACGCCTTGCCCGGCGGCACGAAGAACGTGGATGCCCGGGACAAGCCCGGGCATTGACGACCTCTCGTGGATGCTCATATGCGATTATCTTTACCCCGCATCGCTGTTTGATCCAGCGCAACGCGATTTCCTGCAGGTCTGCTCTACTCGCTTCAACACCGTCGAATGGAGCTTCGAGATGAGCACCGAGAGCAGACCTTATCCCGTGGTGCAGAACCTCATCGATTCCTTTGCCGGCTGGCTGAAGCATCGCCGCGAGTTGAATGAAATGCGGCAGCTCGATCGTTCCGACTTCAACCGGATCGCAAGCGATCTGCGCGTCTCACCGGATGATCTCGAGGAGCTGGTCCGTCACGGCCACCATGCCGCCGACGAACTGCCGAAAATGCTGGTGCAGCTCGGCATCAGCGAGGAGCAGCTCGGCCGCGCGCAGCCGCTTCTGCTCCGCGACATGGAGCGCGTTTGCGCTCTGTGCAACGAGAAGGCGCACTGTCACCGCGACCTCGCCGACGGCACCGCCGCCGAGAACTACGGGGGTTATTGCCCGAACGCCTCCACGCTGGAGACGCTCGATCGCACGGGCCACGCACCGCACTGACGACCCGCGGGAGCATTCGCTAGGGCGGGTACTTCAAGCAGCTATGGGCAGGGATGGACCTGTCCGTCATAGCCCCTGTAACTTCCGGAGGATGGATTATAGGTTCGATATTGCTGACAGTTGGCGCCCGTGCTCTGGCTCACAGCCCGGTGCCGTCGGCCTGTTTCAGTTGCTCTATTCTCTTGTTCACCTTGCCCCACTGCAACGCCAGCAGGCTGCTTGGTGGCCGGCGAGTCCTCGACCGGGATCGCGTTCTTCTCTTCGATGGCCTGGCGCACTTGTGCCAATTCAGTTGCCAGCGCCTCGGCTCGATCGTGCTCCTGCTGCAGCGACTGCCGCAATTCCGTCGTCGCACTCTCGATTGACTGCTTGGGTTGTTGCGCCACCTCGCTCGCCCCACTGCTGCCGCGTGGACGTGCCAATCCCGTCGTCTCGGTTCTGCTTTGCGCCTTCGCACCGTCCCCCCCAAGCGCAGTGGTGGCCGAGAGCTCCCGGGGATTCAGCATTGTCCGCTGCAAATAGACCCCGCCAATGACACCTGCGATGACCATTGCGGCGATCCACCAACGTGCAGATCCTCGTCGCTCGTGCAGTGGCACAATCTGAACAGTCTCTGCAAGCGCAGAGCCCATCGCGGTGGCGGGTCGCTCGGGGGGCATACCCGACGGCGGGGACTTAAAAAAATTGTAGCACGGGTACCAGTGCGATGGCGTCATCTGGATCACTTCGCCGTACTCGCCGATCCATTCATCGGTCTCGGCAGACCACCGAGCAACCTCAAAGCTTTCGCTCGCTTCATCCTCGAGCACGATGGTGTGCCCATTCTTCGGTGCGATCTCTATCGGATAGCGCATGCGAAGGACGCCTCTTCAACTTGACGGGCAGGTCAATGATGACCTGCGCTGGCTGGGAATTCAGGAAAGTCGCATCGCTTTCATTTTTGTCAGCATCCCTCTCACGACCGTGACCATCACCCTGCTTAGAATGCACAGTGAGGCGACCATAATTATGACTAGAGCAATTGCGCGATGATGTTCCCGTGAGGTTCCTGAGGACGCGGACGCCCAGATCAGCGAAGAGCAGCTCGGCCTCGCGCAATGCGACCGCGACCTCGTCCGCGACGCCGCGGCCGAGAACTACGGGGCTACTGCCCGAACGCCTCCACGCTGGAGAGGTTCGATCGCAGGGGCGGCGCGCCGCCCTGACAAGCGGTCTACTGGGTCAATTTATAGCAGTGCCCGCCGCCCCTATGCTTTACACGCGCGCGGCAAGTATCCAGCGTCGAAAATGAGCAGTCCGGTTGTCCGGCGGCTTTGGCCCCTCTCAATTGCGCACAGAACGTGGCAGCATTGGCAGCTGGAGGACTGAGAACGAAGCCCATCGAGAGAAGCGTCATCGCGGAGATAAGCGCCAGCTTTGCACGCGACATACCGATTCCTCCTATGCGATTCTGCCCCATTCTTCTTGTTCGAGATTGCCAAAACGTGCTGCTCGTTCAGTGGTTGCTAAGCGCGCGTGCAAGGTTTCAAAAATCCTCATTCGGCAGCCCTTCGCAGCGACGGCTCGTTAGCCGGATGCCTGGGTGTTGCGGAACATCCACCCGCTGCCTGGGTTCCGGCGAAGTCAAATGTGAGCGCGCCCTGTCGTCATGATCGCGCCTCTTGGCGACGAAAGTACATGTATGCGCCGACGGTCAGGTAATTGGTCGCGACCGCGATCACATTCCACATGATGATGTTCCTCGAGCCGATGGATGCGCCATAGATCACCCAGAGAATTTGGAAAGTGCCCATGATGGCCGCCATTCTGGGGTTCATGCCGACGCTCGAGCGTCGCTTCAGCATGGCAATGAGGTCGGGCAGTGCGGCGAACGTCGTCCCGAATCCCGCCGCGAAGCCGACGATCTGAGTGAGATCCATCACCCCTCCTCTCACATGCGCGGGCAGGCAAGTTTGCGGCGCGCCCTGTTTGACGACACGTAAGACAATCCCGCTTACTCAATTTGCACGGGCCCTTAAAGCATCTCCGACTCGTGAACACATGGAACCGATTAGCCGACAAGAGACTTTCCGGTCTGTGTTAAACGTTGCCCGCGCGCATCAAGCGCGAGCAGGGGCAGCACTCAAGTCAGTACGGGAGTGTTCAATGTCAGACCTTGTTGCGATCGTGTACCCATCCGAAGCCAAAGCAGAGGAAGTTCGGCAGAAAATACTCAAGCTCCAGAAGGAGTATCTGATCACGATCAATGATGCCGTGATCGCAGTCAAAACGGGGGATTCCGTCAAACTCAATCAGCTGGTGAACACAACTATGACGGGCGCCGCGAGCGGCAGCTTCTGGGGACTGCTGTTTGGCCTGGTGTTCTTGAATCCTCTGATCGGCGTAGCTCTCGGTGCCGGCGCGGGCGCATTGGGCGGCGCGCTGACCGACTTCGGGATTAGAGATCAGTTCATGAAGGATCTCGCCGCGAAGGTGAAATCGGGAGATGCCGTTCTGTTCCTGCTGATCCAGAGCATGACCTCAGACAAGGTTCTCAATGAGATCAAGGTTGCGGGAGGGACGGTCCTCAAGACCTCGCTCGATGAAAAGAAGGAACAGCACCTGCGCGATACACTCGCAGCCGCAGCTCAGTCCAAAGCTGCCTAGGTCCAAGACTGTCTAGGCCAAGACTGTCTAGGCCAAGGCTGCTAGCCGCATGAGGCAAGGCCTGGGAGAGCAAGAGTCGCCGAGGGCGGCCAGGAGCAGATCGTGCGAAAATCGACTTTATGGGCGCTCGCTATCGCCGCTGCTTCGGCGGCGGCGATGACAACTGGCGGTCGTTCGCAGGCGGCCCTGATGGCACCACTGGGCCTGCATGAGGCCGCAGATCAGCTTCGTCTTACCGAAACGGTCCAGTTCACCTGGGGAGGCCGCCGTTACTGTTGGTACAACGGCGGATGGCGGGGCGGCGGCTGGTACTGGTGTGGCTACAATTGGCGGCGCGGCATGGGCTGGGGTGGTCCGGCCGGGTGGCGTGGGTGGCGACGGCCAGGCCACCGCCCGGTAGCTCGCCCACCGACAGTTCGCCCGCCGGCAGCTCGCCCACCGAGGCCAGGTCGACCGGGGCCAAATCGACCTGGGTCAAGCCGGCCGGGAATGCAGCGACCGCAAACACTCCCTGAGCGCATTCCCAACAGGTGATGGTCACCGCTTTGCCCGGCCGTAGGCATCAGACGGCCGGACATCGCTTTTTCTGAGCACAGCCTTTACCCTTGCTCATCGCCACGATCGCATCCGCACTCGCGATCGAGCGGCGCCGCTATGGCAGCGCCTCCAGAAATCCGAGTTGGGACGCCTTTCAGACCTGCCGGCGTGTTGGTAGGTGAGATACGAAATGAGGCAGACGATGAAATCCCGGGTAGAAACACTCACGCCGCCGAACACGCCGAAACCGATTGGACCTTACAATCACATCGCCAAAGTCGGTGAACATATTTGGATCGGGGGGACCGCCGGAGTCGATCCAGCGACAGGACATTTGGCAGGGGCAGACATCGGTGCGCAGACACGGCAAATCTTCAAGTCATTCCAAGTGATGCTTGATGCTGTCGGCTCCGACCTCAGCCACGTGACTCACATCAACGTGTTCTTGCAGCACATGTCCGACTTCGAGGCGATGAATGCCGCCTATGTCGAGATGATGGGCGACCACAGACCCGCGCGCACAGTTTTTTCTGTCCAGGAACTCCCCAAGCCAGGCGTCTTGCTTACGATGAACCTTACGGCGGTGACGCGAGAGCGATGATCCGCGGCGCGCCGCACGGCGCGGTCACGAGCGGCAATTCTCTTCGCGAAAGGCGACCGTCGCTTTTGAGCGTAGGCCCTAGCCCTGGCTCATCGCGGCGATCGCATCCGCGATCTCGATCGTGCGGCGCGCCATGTCGGCGTGCAGGCGCTCGACCATCTGGCCGTCGAGGCGGATCGCGCCGCGCGAGACGTTCTCGGGCAGTTCGAACGCTGCGATGATCTTTCGGGCACGCGCGACGTCCTCCTCAGGCGGCGTGAAGATGACGTTGCAGGCCTCGATCTGCGAGGGATGGATCAGCGTCTTGCCGTCGAAGCCGAGATCGCGGCCCTGCGCGCATTCCGTCGCGAAGCCGCTCGAGTTGTTGATGTCGCTGTAGGGCCCATCGAGGATCTCGAGGCCGTGCGCGCGCGTTGCCAGGATGCAATGGGTGATCATCGGGATCATCGCGGCGCGGCCCTCCAGCATCCTGATCCGCGTCTCCCGCGAAATGTCGTTGGGCCCGAACACGAACCCGACGAGGCGCGTATTGGGATCACGCGAGGCGGCCGAGAGCTCTTCTGCATGCAGGACTGCACGCGCGGTCTCGATCATGGCCCAGACCTTCACCGTCGGCGCGGCGCCGAGTTCGGCGAGGCGCCGGCCGATCGTGTCGAGATCCTCGACGCTGGAGACCTTTGGAACCAGGATGCCGTCGGGCGAGGATTTTGCGGCCATGGCGACGTCGTCGGCCCACCAGGGCGTATCGAGGCCGTTGGTCCGGATCAGGATCTCCCGCCTGCCAAAGCCCTTTGCGGCGATCGCGGCCGCGATCTGGTCCCGCGCCATCGCCTTGGCGTCCGGGGCGACGGAATCCTCCAGGTCCAGGATCAGGCCGTCGGCCGGCAGGATGCGGGCCTTCTCCAGCGCGCGGGGGTTGGAGCCGGGCATGAACAGGTGGCTGCGGCGCGGGCGGGTCATGCGAGCGTTCCCTTCAAGCTTCAAGTGTTCCCTGGAGGTCAAAGCATTCTCTCCGGAGCCGATAGCACCCGGCCTGCCTATTCGAAAGGCTTGTTCGCCCCTGCGGTATATGATTAGGCATAGGCCATGATCACTTTCCCTCAGCACTTGCTTGACGGCTACAAGGCCTTCGCGACGCAGCGGCTGCCGACCGAGCAGACGCGCTATCGCGAATTGTCGGTGAAGGGCCAGTCGCCGGAAGTCATGGTGATTGGCTGCTGCGATTCCCGTGTCTCGCCGGAAGTGATCTTCGACGTCGGTCCGGGCGAGCTGTTCGTGATGCGCAACATCGCCAATCTGGTGCCGACGTATCAGCCCGACGAGAATGCGCACGGCGTCTCGGCGGCGCTGGAATATGCCGTGACGGTGCTGAAGGTGAAGCACATCGTGGTGCTCGGGCACGCGCAATGCGGTGGCATCCGCGCCTTCGTCGACAAGATCGAGCCGCTCAGCCCCGGCGACTTCATCGGCAAATGGATGCAGATGTTCATCAAGCCCGGCGAGGTTGTCGAGCAGCGCGACCGCGAGACGATGGCGCAATTCGTCGAGCGCATCGAGAAAGCCGCGGTGTTCCGCAGCCTCGAAAACCTCATGACCTTCCCGTTCGTGCGCAAGGCCGTCGACGTCGGCCAGATGCAGCTCCACGGCGCTTATTTCGGCGTCGCGGAGGGATCGCTGTTCGTGCTGGACAAGGTCACGAAGGAATTCAAGAGCGTACGCGAAGGCGAGTAGTCCGTAGGGTGGGATAGCCGAAGGCGCAACCCACCGCTTCTTTCACCGCGGAAACCAAAGAGGTGGGTTACGCTTGGCGGACTGCGCTTCGCGCAGCCGCAAAGCTAACCCACCCTACAAATCCTCAAGCCGCCTTCTTTTTCGCCGTGATCAGCTTGCGGTTGATCAGGACCTCGGCGATCTGGATCGCGTTGAGCGCGGCGCCCTTGCGCAGATTGTCCGACACGCACCAGAACGCGAGACCGTTCTCGACCGTGGCATCCTCGCGGATCCGGCTGATATAGGTCGCGTCCTCACCGGCCGCTTCGTATGGCGTGGCGTAGCCGCCGGGCTCCTGCTTGTCGATGACGAGACAGCCGGGCGCCTTGCGCAGGATCTCGCGCGCCTCATCGGCTGCGAGCGGGTTCTCGAATTCGACGTTGACGGCTTCCGAATGGCCGACGAAGACCGGCACGCGCACGCAGGTCGCGGAGAGCTTGATCTTGGGATCAAGGATCTTCTTGGTCTCCGCCATCATCTTCCACTCTTCCTTGGTGTAGCCGTCCTCCATGAAGACGTCGATGTGGGGAATGACGTTGAAGGCGATCCGCTTGGGGAATTTTTTGGCGATCAGCTCGTCATTGGTGTAGACGGCCTTGGTCTGCGAGAACAATTCGTCCATCGCGTCCTTGCCGGCGCCCGACACCGATTGATAGGTCGAGACCACGACGCGCTTGATGGTCGCCTTGTCGTGCAGCGGCTTCAACGCGACAACGAGCTGTGCCGTCGAGCAGTTCGGGTTGGCGATGATGTTCTTCTTGGCAAAGCCCTTGGTCGCGTCCGCATTCACCTCCGGCACGATCAGCGGCACGTCCGGGTCCATGCGCCAGGCCGAAGAATTGTCGATCACGACCGCACCGGCGGCGCCGATCTTCGGCGACCATTCCTTCGACACGCTGCCGCCCGCCGACATCAGGCAGATGTCGACGTCGGAGAAGTCGTAATGCTCGAGCGCTTTGACCTTCAAGGTCCGATCGCCATAGGAGACCTCGACGCCGACGCTGCGACGTGAGGCCAGCGCCACGACCTCATCCGCGGGGAATTTGCGCTCATCGAGGATGTTGAGCATTTCCCGTCCGACATTGCCGGTCGCTCCGACGACTGCGACTTTGTAACCCATCGTTCACTCTCCGGATGAAAAAGGCCTTCCCAAAGCGGCGCGCTTAACCAGGAAGAGCAGCGCTTCTATGCGAGAACCGCCCTCAAGACAACGTTTGACCGTGCCAGAAGGCATTGATGCCGCCGTACCAGGCCCCCGCGGCCGCATTTCCCAGAACCAGGATCCATCTGGCACTCCTAGGCTTTGCCGACGAGATCGTCGGCACGCTGGCGCGCCTGTTCGTCTATGTGGGGACGCTGGCGCTGCTTGCCATCCTCGGCCTCGCCGCACTCGGCCAATTGCCGAGCCTGCATGACGACGAGCCGGCGACAAGACCAGGCTGGAGCGTGGCCGACCGCTCGCATCCCGCCTTTGCTGTCGGCCGCCTCGATTCCAACGACAAAACAGACGCTTACATCATCCTTCGGCATCCCGAGGGTGGCCGCAAGGACATCATGCGCTGGGTGGGCGATACGCCGGTCCCGGTCGCCGAACTCGAAATCTATCGGCTCGGCGATGAATTCGACCCGGCCGCACGCCTGCCTTCGGACATGGCAACCCGAATGGGTCTCGGTGCGGCGGCGCCGCTCGAGGAAGCCGGCGTCATCGACAGCAAGTTCGGCTCCGTAGCCCTGTATCGTCCGAGCGGGCAAGCCTCCGGCTGTCTCGGCTATTTCAAGCGGATCGAAGAGCCGGGCTTGCAGATTTCCGGCTGGTCGTGCCAGGGCGACGCGCTGCCCGCCCGGCGCGCCGCGATCGCCTGCACGCTGAACCGGCTGACGCTGCTCACCTCCGGCAACGAGCCGAAGCTGGCCGAATTGTTCGCCCATGCCGAGCTGAAGCGCCGTCCCTGCGGCCCGCCTTCCTCCGCGGACTGGCTGATGGGCGCCAGAAATGCGCAGCTACGCGGCGCGCTTTGACGCGCAGCAAGCCCAACTAGCTGGCAAGCGGCAGGCAAGTGACTGGTTTTCATGCAACTTTTGGCCGCAGGCGCAATTATTCCGGCGCGGTGTGACCCAATTGACCTAGTTGCGGTCCCCCCCGGCGCGCTAGTATGAGGTGAAATCGATTGGCGGCCTGCCGCCTGAAGGGGACGTGATGAGCTCGAAATTTTCCGCCGCGAACAAATTGGCGCTGTGGCTTGCGGCGGGCACTGTTGCCGCCATCGGCTTCACCGCCTCGGTCGACGCCCAGACCAAGCGCACCTATGACGATCGCGGCCGCGTCTATTACGGAGCGAGCGGCCCCAACGTCGTTTATCAGCAGGGCCCGCGTACCCGCATCTATGTCAGCAAGCGCTCCTGGCTCGACGGCGGCACCGAGGTCAATCCGGGCGACCGCAAGTTCATGGACTATGCGTTTCCGCCGGAGATCGGATATCCGACCTTCGCCCGCGAGAACAACAACCGTCCGATCGATCGCCAGCCGCTGTCGACGCCGGCCGATGTCGGCGGCTATCCGCGGAATTTTCCGCTCTACTGAAGCGGACATGGCAGATAGAATCGAAATGGCCGGGCTCACGCCCGGCCATTTCATTTTGCGATGACGTCTGGTTCTACCGACCGGGTACCAAAAGCCCGGTCGTGGCGTTCGCAAAATCGTTCGATCGCCTCGGAGCGAAAATCCCCCAAGCGCTCGAAGATGATCTCATCCGGCCAATCCCACCAGGCGATACGGCGCAGGCTCTCCGCGACAGAATCGGGAAAGCGCTGGCGGATGGGACGCGCAGGAACGCCGCCGACGATGGTGTAGGGCTCTACGCTGCGGCTGACGACCGCGCCCGCGGCGATCACCGCGCCGTCGCCGACCGTCACGCCCGGCAGCAGGATGGCGGCATGCCCGATCCAGCAATCATTGCCAACGATCACCCGGTCGCTGCGGCGCTCCGCAAAGAAGTCGCGGTCACGGGTCGCTGTCGCCTCGTAATACTCGGGGCAATAGGTGAAGCGATGTTGGGACGGCCGACCCATCGGATGGTTCGGCGCGCCGATCCGCACCGAGTTGGCGATTGCCGTGAATTTCCCGATCGCGGCGTCGGCGACCTCGCAGTTCTCCCCGAGATAGGAATAGTCGCCGAGCGAGGCGAATTCGATGCGCGTGTTGCAGAGGATTTCGCAACGGCGCCCGATCTGCGCCTCGCGCAGGCGCACCGTTTCATGGATGACGGTTTCCGCGATCTTGGGGCGGGGTGAGGCATCCATGAAGCGGCTCCTGAGATGTGGGGCGGTGCATCCCGGTCACGTTTACGCCGGACCGCGTAGGGTGGGCAAAGGCGCTCTTGCGCCGTGCCCACCATCTCTCCGCGACTGCGATAGAAGGGGTGGGCACGCTTCGCTTTGCCCACCCTACAACGCGCTACGACTCTTGCCGTTACGCGTGCAGCTTCTGCAATTCCTTCAGGATCGCTTCGCCCATCTGCGTGGTCGAGGCGGCGGTGGTGCCTTCCGACTTGATGTCCGCCGTGCGCAGACCGCTGGCCAGCACGGCCGCGATCGCGGCGTCGACCTTGTCGGCGAGCGCGCCCATGTCGAAGGAGTAGCGCAGCGCCATGCCGAAGGACGAGATCATCGCGATCGGATTGGCGAGGCCCTTGCCGGCGATGTCGGGCGCCGAGCCGTGCACGGGCTCATACAGCGCCTTGCGCTTCCCGCTCTTCACATCGACCTCGCCGAGCGAAGCCGAGGGCAGCATGCCGAGCGAGCCGGTCAGCATCGCAGCGATATCCGACAGCATGTCGCCGAACAGGTTGTCCGTCACGATGACGTCGAACTGCTTCGGCCATTTCACCAGCATCATGCCGCCGGAATCCGCGAGCTGATGCTCGAGCGTGACGTCGGGATATTCGCGCTTGTGAACCTGGGTCATGACCTCGTTCCAGAGCACGCCGGACTTCATGACGTTGCGCTTTTCCATCGACGTCACCTTGTTCTTGCGCTTCTTGGCAAGCTCGAAGGCGACGCGGCCGATGCGCTCGATCTCGTAGGTGTCGTAGACCTGGGTGTCGATGGCGCGCTTCTGGCCGTTGCCGAGGTCGGTGATGGTCTTCGGCTCGCCGAAATAGACGCCGCCGGTGAGCTCGCGCACGATCACGATGTCGAGGCCCTCGATGGCCTCACGCTTCAGGCTCGAAGCATCGGCGAGCGCCGGATAGCAGACGGCGGGACGCAGGTTGGCGAACAGAGCGAGATCCTTGCGCAGCCGGAGCAGGCCGGCCTCGGGGCGCACCTCGTAGGGAACCGCATCCCACCTCGGACCACCGACCGCACCGAAGATGACGGCGTCGGCGTCCTTGGCCTTGGCCATGTCACCCTCGGAGATCGACGCCTTGTGCGCGTCATAGGCGGCGCCGCCGATGAGCCCGGCGTCGGTCTCGAACTTGGCGATCCCGGCCGCATTGAGCCAGTCGATCAGCCGCTTCACCTCGCCCATCACTTCGGGGCCAATGCCGTCACCGGGGAGCAGCAGCAGTTTATGGGTCGCCATCATCGGTTCCTCTTCGATCGAATTCGGCCGGAGTGCTAGAGCGGCGTTGCGTGCTTGGCAAGACACCATTGCCGCGGCGCGGCTGTGCAAGCCGGGCGGGGCCTGCCACAATCGGTCTCGCCGGAGTATCCCTTGCACGCCCAAAACTACCTCGCTCAAGATCGCCGCCCCCTACCCGATGCGCGCCCTGCGCGGCGGATCCTGACACTGTCGCTGGCGGCGACGGTCGGGCTCGGCATCGGTCGCTTTGCCTATGCGCTGGTGCTGCCGGACATGCGGGACAGCCTGAACTGGTCCTACTCGGCCGCCGGGTTCATGAATACCATCAACGCCGTCGGCTACCTCGCGGGCGCCCTGATGGCCTCACGGCTGATCAAGCGGGTCGGCTGGTCGGCCGCGATCCGCGGCGGAACGCTGGCCTGCCTCGCGGCCCTGGCAGTCTGCGCGCTCACCGGGGACTTCATCGCGCTCAGCCTGGCGCGGCTGGTGCTGGGTCTGGGCGCGGCGGCCGGCTTCGTCGCCGGCGGCGCGCTGGCCGCCACCATCGCGCAGTCGCACCCTGAAAGGGCCAATTTCCTGCTCAGCCTGTTCTATGCCGGCCCCGGCATCGGCATCCTCGCCTCAGGGCTGATCGCGCCGTTCACGCTGCAATATTTCGGGCCGGGCTCGTGGTGGATCGTGTGGTGGGCGCTGACGCTGCTCTCGGCCGCCATGACCATCCCGCTGTTCCTGATCCGCATCGAGAGCAAGGCGCGCTTCAGCGAGGCAGGGCACGGCTCGTTCGCGATCCTCCCCATCCTGATCTATCTCGCCGGCTACTTCCTGTTCGGCGCGGGCTACATCGCCTACATGACCTTCATGATCGCCTATGTGCGCGATGCCGGCGGCGGGGCGGCGGCGCAGGCTGCGTTCTGGAGCCTGATCGGGATGAGTGCCTTTGCCACGCCCTGGGCCTGGCGCGGCGTGCTCGCGCTCGACCGCGGCGGACTCGCAACCGCGATCATCCTCGGCACCAATGCGCTCGGTGCGGCGCTGCCGATGCTCGGCGCGTCGACGGCCTGGCTCGCCATCTCGGCACTCGTCTTCGGGGTCGCCTTCTTTGCCGTGGTCGGTTCGACGACGGCCTTCGTGCGCTTCAACTATCCGCCGCAGGTATGGCCGACCGCGATCGCGGCGATGACGATCTCGTTCGGCGTCGGTCAGACCGTGGGGCCGATCGTGGTCGGCGCGATCACGGATGCGCTGGGGAGCCTGTCATATGCGCTGAACGTTTCGGCGGCGCTGCTTGCGCTTGGTGCGCTGGCGGCGCTGTGCCAGCGGAAGGTGGGGCCGAACAGCTCGGTGTCGTAGGGTGGGCAAAGGCGCTTTTGCGCCGTGCCCACCATCAGTCGTTAACGCGATACGGAAGTGGTGGGCACGCTTCGCTTTGCCCACCCTACAATCTCTGACGCTAGCTCCCGCTGAACGAATTGTATCCCTGGTCTTCCCAGTAGCCGCCCTTGTACTCGTTGGTGACTTCCATCGAGACCACGTATTTCGGGCTCTTGAAGCCGAGTTTTGTCGGCACTCGGATCTTCATGGGGTAGCCATAGGCGCGCGGCAGAATGTCGTTCGCATATTTGAACGTCATCTGCGTCTGCGGATGCAGCGCGCTGCGCATGTCGAGCGGTGAATTGTAGCCGTCCTTGTCGGCGCACTGGAACCAGACATATTTCGCGCGGGTATCGGCACCGATCCGCTTCAGGAAATCGCGGAGCGGCGTGCCGGTCCAGCTTCCAATCGCGCTCCAGCCCTCGACGCAGATGTGCCGCGTGATCTGCGTGACCTGCGGCAGCTGGTAGAGCTCGTCCAGCGTCCAGGATTTCTTGTTGTCGACGAGGCCGCGCACCTCGAGCTTCCAGTCCTTGCCGTCGACCTCGGGGGCTTCGTCGAGATCGTAATAGCCGTTGAACGGGAATGGCTTTGTGATCGCGCTTTCCGGGAAGGTCGGCGCCAGCGCGTCCGGATTGAAGATGAAGGCCTGCACGGCGTCGTTGAATTTCGAGACCGTCTTCAGCATTTCTTCAGCCGACGATGAATCGACGACGTCGCAGCCGGTGAGCAGGCTCAGCGCGCCGAGGCTCGCGCCGCCCGTGATGAAACGGCGGCGGGTCAGGTCCGGCATCACCTTGAGCGAATCCTTGATCAGGAGACGCTTGTCGACGCCGGGGATCAGGAATGAACGCTTGGCCATGGCTCCCTCCCTCTCAGCGGCCGACGATCATCGCGCGCAGGCTCTTCGGCACGAGCAACGCGAGCGCAACGTGGACCACGAGGAAGGCGCAGATCGCGGCCATGCAGAAGAAGTGGACGTAGCGCGCGGTCGGATAGTCGCCGAACAGCATCACCAGATAGTAGAGCTGCACCGGTTTCCAGATCGACAGGCCCGACAGCACGATCAGCACGCCGACCACGATGATCCCGGCATAGAGCAGCCGCTGCACGTAATTGTAGACGGTGAGGTCGTCATGGCCGAGCCTGAAGGTCAGCGCCGCCTTGACGTCATGAAGCACGCCCGACGGCGTGATTGGCAGAAGTTTCTTGGCAAAGCGGCCAGTGGCAAAGCCCGTGATCAGATAGGCGAGCCCGTTGATCATCAGCAACCACATCGCCGCAAAATGCCAGAGCAGCGCGCCGCCCAGCCAGCCGCCGAGCGTGATGTCGCGGGAGAAGCTGAAGTTGAACAGCGGCGAGGCGTTGTAGATCTGCCAGCCCGACATGATCATCAGGATCATGGCGAGCGCGTTGATCCAGTGCATCACCCTCACCCAGGCCGGCTGAATGACCTTCGCCGGCGAGGCGGTAGCGGGTGCATCGGTTGCAGCAAGGCTGGACATGGTGGTTCCGTCCTCAAGGGGTCGCTTGACAACAAATATACGCCGGCAACTTCGGTTTCGTTACGCCCTCATGGGCATCGAATCGATGCCTATGAAACATCGTGGTCACAAAAAAGCGAGCCGGGATCCCCCGGCTCGCCGTTTCGCGCGTCTGTTCGGGGATGAAACAGGGTGCTGCGGTGTTACGTCGCCGGCATCAGCACGGTGTCGACCACATGGATGACGCCGTTCGACTGATTGACGTTGGTGATCGTCACCATCGAGCTGCCGCCCTTGGCATCGACGATCCAGGTCTTGCCGTCCATTTTCTTGACCGTCAGCTCCTCGCCTTCGGCGGTCTTGAGCTTCTTGCCGTCGGTGAGGTCGGAGGCCTCGAGCTTGCCGGGCACCACATGGTAGGTGAGGATCTTGGTCAGGGTCGCCTTGTTCTCGGGCTTGACCAAGGTATCGACGGTGCCGGCCGGCAGCTTGCCGAATGCGGCGTTGGTCGGCGCGAACACCGTGAACGGGCCCTTGCCTTCCAAGGTCTGCACGAGGCCGGCGGCCTTCACCGCCGCCACCAGCGTTGTGTGGTCCTTGGAGTTGACGGCGTTCTGGATGATGTTCTTGGAGGGGAACATCGCGGCGCCGCCGACCATGACGGTCTTTTCCTCGGCGCGAACCGGCGCGACGAAGGTTGCGGTGATGGCGAGTGCGCTGAAGGCGGCAGCGGCGAGATAGGCAATACGCTTCGACATGGAGAGTCTCCCGATATCTGGATGAGGTCCAACAACAACGGCACCTGCGACAGGTGTGAGGCGATAGCGCCGTCGTTGGCCGAACTACGGGACGGTTTGCGAAGCGGTTTCGGACAATAATTTATTGTGATGCGTGAAACTTTGGGTGGGGGTTTTCGTGGGGTGCATCGCGCTCGCGCCAAGCACGCCGGTGCCGTAGGGTGGGCAAAGGCGCGCAAGCGCCGTGCCCGCCACTTAGGTCCAGATTCGCGGAAGGATGGTGGGCACGCTTCCGCCTTCGCTCTTCGAGCTACGGCGGACAAGTCGCTTTGCCCACCCTACGGCAGTGTACGTGTGGGAGCGCGCGCATGAGGGTTGTAGCCCGGATAGAGCGAAGCGAAATCCGGGGTTGTCGCATCGCGGACAGACTTGTCCCGGATTACGCTTCGCTCCATCCGGGCTACGGTCGTCGTCAATCCCTGCTCAATGGCGTCTGGATGAACCCGCGATTGTGGGTCGGGCTGATCAGCACCTCGTTGATGCAGACGCGCGGCGGCATGGAGGCGATGAAGGCGATGGTGCGGCCAAGATCCTCGGATTGCAGCATCCTCGCCTGCTCCTCCTCGCTCGGCACGACGGGCCGTAGCTTCAGGATCGGCGTCGCCACCTCGCCTGGCATCAGGCAGCAGGCGCGCAGGCCGTTGACGCACTCGTCCATGTTGAAGGAATGGGTCAACGCGAGCACCGCATGCTTGGTCGTGGTGTAGGCCGGGCCCGGCATCTTCGAGACGTGGCGGCCGGCCCAGGACGAGACGTTGATGATGCATCCGTCCTGCTGCCTGCGCATCGCCGGCAGCACCGCGCGCATGCAATAAAGCACGCCGTTGAGATTGATCTCGACGAGCTTGTCCCAGCCCTCCAGTTCCAGGTCGTTCCAGCTGCGCTTGGGAACATTGATGCCGGCGCTGTTGACCAGGAGGTCGATGCGGCCGTGCTTCGCCAGGATCGCATCCACCGCTTTCTGCACATCGGCGGCAACGCTGACATCAAGCGGGATCGCCTCGGCCGCCCCGCCGTCCCTGGTGATTTTGGCCACCACGGCATCCAGCGCGTCCTTGCGCCGGCCGGATACCACTACCGTCCAGCCGTCGGCGGCGAGCGCCTCTGCTCCGGCCTCCCCGATCCCGCTGCCGCCGCCCGTGACCCAGGCCACGCGTTTCCTTTCCTTGGTCATGCAAACTGTCTCCGTTGCTTCATCGGGGCTGTTTTTGCTAATCCAGCCCTCGGTTTTGACCGGCCTTCGCCGGCAAGGGATGTTGCATGAACCAAGCTGCGAACGCCAATCTGTTTTCCCGCCTGTTCGATGCCCTGAAGGATCCGACGCGGCTTGCGATCGAGACCCATGACGGCAGCCGCATCACCTATGGCGAGCTGATCGCGCGCGCGGGCCAGATGGCGAATGTGCTGGTCGAACGCGGCGTAAAACCGGGTGACCGCGTCGCGGTGCAGGTGGAAAAATCCGTCGCCAACATCGTGCTGTATCTCGCGACCGTGCGGGCCGGCGCGGTCTATCTGCCGCTCAACACCGCCTATACGCTGAACGAGCTCGACTACTTCATCACGGACGCCGAGCCATCGCTCGTGGTCTGCGATCCCTCCAAGGCCGAAGGCATCGCCGCGATAGCCGCCAAGGTGAAGGCCAAGGTCGAGACGCTCGGGCCCGACGGCAGGGGCTCGCTGACGGAGGCGGCCGACAAGGCGAAAAGCGAATTCACCACCGTCCCGCGCGCGAATGATGACCTCGCCGCGATCCTCTACACGTCAGGCACCACGGGCCGCTCCAAGGGAGCGATGCTGTCCCACGACAATCTGGCCTCGAACTCGCTGACGCTGGTCGACTACTGGCGCTTCACCGACAAGGACGTGCTGATCCACGCGCTGCCGATCTACCACACGCACGGCCTGTTCGTGGCGACCAACGTGACGCTGTTTTCGCGGGCGTCGATGATCTTCCTGCCGAAGCTCGACCCCGACCTGATCATCAAGCTGATGGCGCGCGCCACCGTGCTGATGGGCGTGCCGACCTTCTACACGCGCCTGCTGCAGAACTCCGCGCTGTCGCGCGAGACGACCAAGCACATGCGGCTGTTCATCTCGGGCTCGGCGCCGCTGCTCGCCGACACCCATCGCGAATGGTCTGATCGCACCGGGCACGCTGTGCTCGAGCGCTATGGCATGACCGAGACCAACATGAACACCTCGAACCCGTATGACGGGGAGCGCGTGCCAGGCGCGGTGGGCTTCCCGCTGCCCGGCGTCTCCGCACGCGTCACCGATCCCGAGACCGGCAAGGAGCTGGCGCGTGACGAGATCGGCATGATCGAGGTGAAGGGGCCGAACGTCTTCAAAGGCTATTGGCGCATGCCGGAGAAGACCAAGTCGGAATTCCGCCCCGACGGCTTCTTCATCACCGGTGACCTCGGCAAGATCGACGCCAAGGGCTACGTTCACATCCTCGGCCGCGGCAAGGATCTCGTGATCTCCGGCGGCTTCAACGTCTACCCGAAGGAAATCGAGAGCGAGATCGACGCCATGCCGGGCGTGATCGAGTCCGCCGTGATCGGCGTGCCGCATGCCGATTTCGGCGAGGGCGTCACCGCCGTGCTGGTCTGCAACAAGGGCGCTGAGGTGAGCGAAGCCTCGGTGCTGAAGGCGCTCGACGGCCGGCTCGCGAAGTTCAAGATGCCCAAGCGCGTCTTCGTCGTCGACGAATTGCCGCGCAACACCATGGGCAAGGTGCAGAAGAACGTGCTGCGGGATACGTACAGGGATATTTACGCGAAGAAGTAGGGGCGCACCCTCTAGCTACCACATTCGCTGTCATGCCCCGGCTTGACCGGGGCATCCAGTACGCCGCAGCTTCTCGGTTCAATCGCGAATACTGGATTGCCCGCCTTCGCGGGCAATGACAGCTGAGTGTGTGGTGTGCGCCTTGCCACGAGCCATCATTGCCCGCCAAGCAAACTCACCACAAACCGGCTGCCGACAATGAAGAGATAGCAGCCGAACGCGGTCTCGAGCGTCCGCTTCGACATCGCATGCGCGGCTCGCACGCCGAGCGGTGCGGTGACGAGGCTCATCGGCATCACCAGGACAGCGCCGATCAGCGAGACGAAACCGAGCGCGAACGGGAATTGCAGAGCGGCAACTGACGGAAAACGCGCTGCCGCCGGCCAGCCGGCATAGATGTAGCCGAGCGCGCCGGGGATCGAGATCAGCACCGCGAGTGCCGAGGAGGTCGCGACCGCCTGATGGATCGGACGGCCGTAGAAGGTCATTAGCAAGTTGGAGAACAGGCCACCACCAATGCCCATCAGGGTCGAGAGGAAGCCGACCACGAAGCCGTAGATACGCATCAGCGGGCCCGTCGGCAGGTCGTCACCGAACTTCCAGCTCTCGCGCGCGAAAATCAGCCGCGCGGCGGCCGAATAGGCGACGGCGACGAACACGATCTTGAACAGCCGCTCCGGCGCATAGCGCGCGACCACGCTGCCGGCGATGACGCCGATGACGATCGGCAGCCACCAGACGCGCAAAATCGCCATGTCGACAGCGCCGCGCTTGTAATGCGCCTGGAACGAGCGGATCGAGGTCGGGATGATGACCGCAAGCGAGGTGCCGACGCAGAGCGGCATCCGCACCTCCAGAGGGACTCCGGCCATGCGAAAGCATTCGTAGAACACGGGAACCAGGATCGCGCCGCCGCCAATGCCGAACACGCCGGCAAGAAAGCCCGAGAGCGCACCGACCGCGATGAGCAGCAGCGCCAGCTCGACGATATCCTGGAGATTGAGACCTGCAATCACGCGAATCATATCCCGGCGCACAACGACAGGGCTCCAGGTCGATACGCCCGGACGAAGAGCGGTGCATCCGCAACTTCCAGGCGATCCCGCTCGCGTGCGGGAGGCGACAGGCGCGGAATGCGGGGCACGCATATCGGAAACGCCCTGGCGAGATGATGGAGGGTGAAAACCGGTCAAGCGACGGGCGCGGCGGGCTCTTTTGCGGTTCCCTCCAGGGCTATTTTGACCCCACTTTGCAGCATGAACGGACTGGTTCGCGTGACGACGATCCTCTTGCGATTTCAAGTCGCGAGGCGAGCGTCAGAAAAACTGGCTATTGGTTCACTTCTTCAACATCCCGATCTCGCTCTGGTATACCAAGCCCCTGATCAGTCTCGCTTCATCACCCCTCTAAAGCTGAACGACAGTTCGCTTTATGGCGATTTGGTGATTGCGCGGATAGATTCGACTCCGTAAATAGGGCCGACCTTTCGCGATCCCCGCGCGCCCCATGCTGGGCCGCAATAAAACACCAAAGCCGCCCATGACCGCACGGATCGAACGACCGCTTTCACCCCACCTGCAAGTCTATCGCTGGACGCTGACGATGGCGCTGTCCATCGTCCACCGCGCTACCGGTATCGCACTTTATGTCGGAACCCTGCTGTTGGCCTGGTGGTTGATCGCCGCGGCCTCCGGCCCGACGGCGTACTCCCATGTGCAGGCCTTTACCGGCAGCATCATCGGCCGGCTGATCGTTTTCGGCTACACTTGGGCGCTGATGCATCACATGCTGAGCGGCATTCGGCATTTCGTCTGGGACCTCGGCTACGGCTTCAAGGCCAATGAGCGCGAGGCGCTCACCTGGGGCGCGCTGATCGGCGGCATCGCGCTCACTGTCCTGATCTGGATCATTGCCTACGCGATCGGAGGCGGACGATGAGCACGACCGATACGCCCAAGCGCAGCATGCGCACGCCGCTCGGCCGCGTCCGTAACCTCGGCGCCGCGCATTCCGGCACGTCTGACTTCTGGCGCCAGCGCCTCACCGGCGTTGCGATGACGCTGCTGATGCTGCCCGTGATCGTCGTCGTCATGATGCTGCTTGGCCGCAACCAGGCGGGCGCTGCGCAGATTCTCGGCTCGCTGCCGATCGCGCTGATCCTCCTGCTCTTCATCTTCGCCAGCGCCTGGCACATGAAGATCGGCATGCAGGTCGTGATCGAGGACTACGTCCACAACGAGAAGCTGAAGCTCGTTGCGGTCATGCTCAACAACTTCTTCTCGATCGCGGTGGCGCTCGCCTCGACCTATGCGATCCTCAAGCTGTCATCCGGAGTGTAACCCATGGCCGCCAGCACGAATGGCAAGGGCAACGGCGCTCCCGCCACCAACGGAAAAGCCTATCCGATCGAGGACCATACTTACGACGTCGTAGTGGTCGGCGCCGGTGGCGCGGGCCTGCGCGCCGTCGTCGGCTGCAGCGAGGCGGGCCTGCGCACGGCCTGCATCACGAAGGTGTTTCCCACCCGTTCGCACACCGTCGCGGCGCAGGGCGGCATCTCCGCTTCGCTCGGCAACATGCACAAGGACGACTGGCGCTGGCATATGTACGACACCGTGAAGGGGTCGGACTGGCTGGGCGACCAGGACGCGATCGAATACATGGTGCGCCACGCCCCCGAGGCGGTCTACGAGCTCGAGCATTGGGGCGTGCCGTTCTCTCGCACCGAAGATGGCAAGATCTACCAGCGCCCGTTCGGCGGCATGACCACGGAATTCGGCAAGAGCCAGGCGCAGCGCACCTGCGCCGCCGCCGACCGCACCGGTCACGCCATGCTGCACACGATGTACGGCCAGTCGCTGCGCCATGCGGCAGAATTCTTCATCGAGTTCTTCGCCATCGATCTGATCATGGACGACCAGGGCGCCTGCCGCGGCGTGATCGCGCTGAAGCTCGATGACGGCACGCTGCATCGCTTCCGCGCCCAGACCACGATTTTGGCGACCGGCGGCTATGGCCGCGCCTACGCGTCCTGCACCTCGGCCCATACCTGCACCGGCGACGGCGGCGGCATGGTGCTGCGCGCCGGCCTGCCGCTCCAGGACATGGAGTTCGTGCAGTTCCACCCGACCGGCATCTACGGCTCGGGCTGTCTCGTCACCGAAGGCGCGCGCGGCGAAGGCGGCTATCTCGTCAACTCCGAAGGCGAGCGCTTCATGGAGCGCTACGCGCCGTCGGCCAAGGACCTCGCCTCGCGCGACGTCGTCTCGCGCGCGATGACCATCGAGATCCGCGAGGGGCGCGGCGTCGGCAAGAAGAAGGATCACATCTTCCTGCATCTCGACCATCTCGATCCGAAGGTCCTGCAGGAGCGCCTGCCGGGCATCTCCGAGTCGGCCAAGATCTTCGCCAATGTCGACGTGACGCGCGAGCCGATCCCGATCGTGCCGACCGTGCACTACAACATGGGCGGCATCCCGACGAATTATCACGGCGAGGTGCTGACGAAAAAGGACGGCGAGGACAACGCCGTGATTGCCGGACTGATGGCGATCGGCGAAGCGGCCTGCGTCTCCGTGCACGGCGCCAACCGCCTCGGCTCCAACTCGCTGATCGACCTGGTGGTGTTCGGCCGCGCCGCGGCGCTGCGCTGCGCCGAGAAGCTCACCGCCAACGGCAAGCAGCCGGAGTTGCCGGCGAACTCGGCCGAGCAGTCGCTCGGCCGCCTCGACCACTACCGCTATGCCTCCGGCGGCACCCCGACCGCGAAGCTGCGCGAGGGCATGCAGCATGTGATGCAGAACAATTGCGCGGTGTTCCGCACCGGGGAGGTCCTGAGCGAAGGCCAGAACCTGATCCAGAAGGTCCATGGCGGCATCACCGACATCGCGGTGTCCGACCGCTCGCTGGTGTGGAATTCGGACCTCGTCGAGACGCTCGAGTTCGACAACCTGATCTCGCAGGCGGTGGTGACGATGAACTCGGCCGCCAACCGCACCGAGAGCCGCGGCGCACATGCCCGCGAGGACTATTCGGCGCGTGACGACAAGAACTGGATGAAGCACACGCTGGCCTGGCTCGACGATGCCGCCAAGGTCACGATCGACTACCGCCCGGTGCACAACTACACAATGACCAACGACGTGCAGTACATCCCGCCGAAGGCGCGCGTGTATTGAGCGAAAGCGAAGGCCTGATCGAAAATGGTTGAATTCGCACTTCCGAAGAACTCGAAGATTTCCGGCGGCAAGACCTGGCCGAAGCCCGCGGGCGCGACTGAGCTTCGCGAGTTCCGCGTTTATCGCTGGAACCCGGACGACGGCAAGAATCCGAGCGTCGACACCTATTACGTCGACACCCACGACTGCGGTCCGATGGTGTTGGACGGCCTGATCTGGATCAAGAACCACATCGACCCGTCGCTGACCTTCCGCCGCTCCTGCCGCGAGGGCGTCTGCGGCTCCTGTGCCATGAACATCGACGGCCAGAACACGCTCGCCTGCACCCGCTCGATGCACGACGTGAAGGACGGCGCGGTGAAGATCAACCCGCTGCCGCACCAGCCGGTGGTGAAGGACCTCGTCCCCGACCTCACCAATTTCTACGCGCAATATGCATCCGTCGAGCCGTGGTTGAAGACGACCTCGCCGACGCCGCAGAAGGAATGGCGCCAGAGCCACGAGGACCGCGAGAAGCTCGATGGCCTCTACGAGTGCATTCTCTGCGCCTGCTGCTCGACCTCCTGCCCGAGCTACTGGTGGAACAGCGAGCGCTATCTCGGCCCCGCCGCCCTGCTCCAGGCCAACCGCTGGGTGTCCGATTCGCGCGATGAGGCGACCGGCGAGCGGCTCGACAATCTCGAGGACCCGTTCCGGCTCTACCGCTGCCACACCATCATGAACTGCGCCAAGGCCTGTCCGAAAGGCCTCAACCCCGCAGAGGCGATCGCCGAGCTGAAGCTGAAGCTCGTCGAGCGACAGGTTTAAGCGAACTTTTTATGCATCCGCCGCGGCCGCTGCGAGTGTCTCGGCCGCGTTGCTACCTGCGGTAGTTTAACATAAGATTGCTACTGGCGCATCCTTTGCGCGCGGCATCGCTCCGGCTGCAACCAAAGGTTCCCATCACAAGCCACTTCCTTCCCTGCGGGAAATTCAAGTAAGCTTCGTTCCGGGTCAGGAGCGACTGTGCAGGGCGCGCAACGCAATTCGTTGAAACTGCTACAGTGGATGATGGCGGCATCCCTGGCGCTGCCGATTGCGCTGTTCATCATCGCCTCGGCGATCTCCTACAATTCGACCAACGACATCGCCGACCGCGAGATCGAGCGTACGCTCGACGTCGCCCATGAGCATGCGCTCAAGGTGTTCGAGACCATCGATCGCAGCCTCGCCGAGCTCAACGAGGTGGTGCACGGCCTTTCGGACGAGGCGATCCGGTCGCGCGAGCCGGCGCTGCATCTGCGCCTGAAGCGGCTGACCGATTCGCTGCCGCAGCTCAAATCCGCCTGGATCTTCGATGCGCAGGGCCATGCGCTGGTCAACAGCCTGTTGTCGCCGGCGCCGCAGCTCAGCTTCGCGGACCGCGACTATTTCAACGCCCATGTCGACCAGAACATCGGCACGTTCATCGGGACGCCGCTGACGCCACGCCAGCCCTATCAGGGCGCCCGCTTCTTCGGCGTGAGCCGCCGCCGCGAGTCCGACGACGGCAGCTTCATCGGCGTGATCCAGGCCTCAGTGTTTCCTGAATATTTCGAGAGCTTTTATGCGCGCATCGGTAGCGATCCCGGCAGCTTCTTCGCCATGGGGCGGACCGATGGCGTCCTGCTGGCGCATTATCCGCACCTCGACCACGACGTCCGCCTCGATCCGGGCGGGCCGGTCGGCCGGAAGATCGCGCTGAGCCCCGAGCACGGGCTGATGACCATCGCCTGGCCCGCCGACGGGATCGAGCGGCGCATCGGCTACAAGCGCGTCGCCGAATATCCGATCTATGTCAGCGCGGGGTTCGAGACCTCGGCGATCCGGTCGCGATGGCTCGCCACCATGGGCCAGCACCTGATCTTCGGCCTGCCTGCGACGGCCCTGCTCTTCCTCATCCTCGCGCTGGCATTCCGGCGCACGCAGAACCTCCAGACCGAAGCGGCACGACGGCGCGACGCCGAGGAGGCGCTCAAGCACAGCCAGCGCCTGGAGGCACTCGGACAGCTCACCGGCGGCGTGGCACACGACTTCAACAACCTGCTGACCGTGATCCGCGCCTCCATCGACCTGTTGAACCGGCCGCAATTGTCGGAGGAGCGGCGGCAGCGCTACATCAACGCCATCACGGATGCGGTCGCGCGCGCCGCAAAGCTGACCTCGCAGCTCCTGGCCTTCGCGCGGCGGCAGACGCTGAAGCCCGAGGTGTTCGACGTCGGCACACGCGTGCAGTCGCTGCGCGACATGATCGCGACGCTGACGGGACCGGCCATCGAGATCGTGATGCGGCTGCCGGCGGAGTCCTTTCTCGTCAACGCCGATGCCGGCCAGTTCGAGACGGCGCTGTTCAACATGGCGGTCAATGCGCGCGATGCGATGCAGGGCCGCGGCAGGATCACGTTCACGGTGGAGGCTGCGACAACCATTCCCGACAGCCTGGCACATCTCGTCGGCAGCCATGGCTTCATCACCGTCAAGGTCACCGATACCGGGTCCGGCATTCCGGCAGGCCAGCTCGACCGCATCTTCGAGCCGTTCTTCACCACCAAGCAGATCGGCCAGGGCACCGGGCTTGGCCTGTCGCAGGTGTTCGGCTTCGTCAAGCAGTCCGGCGGCGAGGTGACGGTTGCGAGCGAGGTCGGTCGCGGCAGCACCTTCACGCTCTTCCTGCCGCGCGTGCCCGCCGAGGTGCTGCCACAGCGGCAGGCGCCCGACACCGCGCCCGCAGTGGCCGGCAGCGGCATGTCGGTGCTGGTCGTCGAGGACAACATCGAGGTGGCCAATTTCGCCGCCGACGGGCTTACCGAGCTCGGTTACAGCGTCACGCTGGTCGACAATGCCAGCGATGCGCTCGCCGAGCTGACGGTGGACGCGGACCGCTTCGACGTGGTGTTCTCCGACGTGGTGATGCCGGGTATGACCGGACTCGATCTCGCGCATGCGATCCGCGACCGCGGCATCGACGTGCCTATCGTGCTCACCAGCGGCTACAGCCACGTGCTGGCGCAGGACGGCAGTTTCGGCTTCGAGCTGCTGCAAAAGCCCTACTCGATCGAGGCACTGTCGCGCATGCTGTACAAGGCCGCACGGCTGCGCCGCGTGCGGGACGGCGCTGCGGAGTAACTCAAGGTCCATAGCCCGGATGGAGCGAAAGCGTAATCCGGGAACGGCTCACGCCGGCTCCCGGATTTCGCAGAGCCTGTCATCGGGCGCGCATTCGCGCGACCCGTTGGCTCCATCCGGGCTACATTCCCCGGCCGCGACGTTGGAGTCGGGGGCAAAACCGGCTATGCATGCGCCGCTTGCAACGAGGACTTCTGCTTGACGCCTGATACCGCCCCCACGCCCGCGCCGTTCGGCGCGTTCGCGCCCAATGCGGCGCAGGCTGCGATCATTTCGCTTGCGCACCGCTCCGGGCTGAAGCGCGGTGCGTTCCGCCCGTGGCTGTCGCGGCTGGTCAATTTGCTGCGCGCAGGTCCCGTCGACGTGCAATATCAGGGCGCCTCGTTTCGCTTCCATCACCAGGCGAGCGCGACCGAGCGCGGCGCGCTGTTCAACCCCGACTACAATCTCGACGAGCTCGACTTCCTGCGCCAGCATACGCCGGGCGGTGGCGTGTTCGTCGACGTCGGCGCCAATGTCGGCACATTTGCGCTGGTAATGGCGCGCCACGTCGGCGCGCAGGGCAAGGTCGTCGCGATCGAGCCGCATCCCACGACCTTCGCGCGACTCTCGTTCAACAACGCGGCGTCGGGATCGATCCAAGGATCGATCCAAGGATCGACCCGAGGATCGACGCAGGTCCGGCTCGTCCAGGCTGCGGCAGGCGAAGCCGACGGCGAGCTGATGATCGAGACCGACGGCGACAATCTCGGCGCCAGCCATGTCGTGACGGGCACGGCGACGGCAAGGGCCATCAAAGTGCCGTCGTTACGGCTGATACGCATCCTCGAGGAGTCCGACGTCACGAAGGTCGATGCCCTCAAGATCGACGTCGAGGGCTTTGAAGACCGCGTGCTGATCGGCTTCTTCCGCGATGCGCCGCAATCGCTATGGCCACGCGCTGTCGTGATCGAGCATCTGTCACAAAACGAATGGCGCGAGGATTGTATTGCAGACATGATCGCGCGCGGCTTCGCCATCACGAAGAGGACGCGGAGCAACACCTTCCTGTCGCGCTGACGACAGTCAACGACGGAGATTCCGATGATCGATCACATGGGTTTTCCGGTTTCCGACTATGAGCGGGCCAAGGCGTTCTATGCCAAGGCGCTGGCTCCACTCGGCTACAGCCTGATCATGGAGGTCACGCAGGAGCAGACCGGCCACGATCCCGCCGCGGGCTTTGGCGTCGACGGCAAGCCGGACTTCTGGATCGGCGGCGAAGGTGCGTTGAACAAGCCCGTGCATGTCGCCATTCTCGCCAAGGATCGCGCCACGGTGGATGCATTCTACAAAGCCGCCATCGCGGCCGGCGGTCGCGACAATGGGCCGCCGGGCATTCGCGCGCATTATCATCCGACTTATTACGGTGCATTCGTGCTCGACCCCGATGGTCACAACATCGAAGCCGTCTGTCACGCGCCCGAATGAGTCTGTTCCATCATCACGGTGGACGGGAACATCGATGCATCGGCAACGTTACCGTCTTTCGAGCAACGACATGTCGATGATGCATGATGCCGATCGAACCCCCGGAGATTCCGCCGGCAACACCGGGCACACCGAGTGAGCCGCCACCGGGAATTCCGCCGGGCAATCCGCAGCCTGATATCGCACCGCCGGTGCGCGAGCCCGGCGAATCACCGCGACCCGATGAATTGCCCGGCCGTGTCCCGGAGGAGATTCCGCCGCGCGGACCGAACGGGCCGCGCACGCCCAATCCCGCAACGGACGCGAATTTGTCGCAACCTCACATGTGAGGCGATTGCAAGATGGGCCTGAATGCGCAATGAACGTCGATGTTCTGAAGTGATTTGCATGCAGAAATAAATCGAGACGCGGCTGGTTCGCCCGCCACAATCCGGCCTAATGCGTATCCGTTGATCGCAACACTGAACTTCCAAAAAACTCTACAGAACCTTCGCTAGGATCTCACCACATGACCCAATTTCGCTTCGTGCTGCTTGCCACGACGGCTCTGACCGCGCTGCCATTCGCAAGCTCCACATCGCACGCGCAAAGCGCGCCCATCGTGATCGCGCAGGCGCAGCCGCAAGGCGAAGTCGGCCCTGACGGAAAACCGAAGCAGCCATCCCGGGAGCAGCCGAAGGCGCCGCCCGCTCAACAACCGCCCGCGGCTCGCCCCGCACCGACCCCGCCGCCGCCACCGCCCGCGGCTCCCCAGCGTCCGAGCGCGCCGCCACCGACGGCTGCGCCTCCGCATGCCCCGACACCACCGCCGACGCCGCCGGCGCCCGCGCGGCCGACGCCGCCACCTCCGCCGCCGTCTGCGGCCCCGAAGCAACCGTCAGCGCCCCCGGCGCCGGCTCCGCAGCAGCATGCGCCGACCCCGACACCGCCGCCTCCGGCCGCGGCGCCCTCGCGCGTGGCTCCGACGCCCACGCCAACGCCGCCACCTCCACCGCCCCCAACCACGCGGGCGACACCGACTCCGCCACCTCCTCCGGCGGCCGCGCCTCCGGGACGGGTCGCGCCCTTGCCAACGCCGGCACCGGCAGCGCCAACGACCCGCGCCACGCCGACGCCTCCACCGACTGCGACGCCGGCCCCGGGCGGTACGCCGACCCCACCGCCGCCCGTGCGTACGAGCCCGACGCCCGCGCCAGGAGCGGCGCCAGGTGCGGCGCCAGCACCGACCGCAACACCCGCTCCAGGCGGAGCGACGCCGCCAACCGGCCGTCAGGGCGCAACACCGCCGGCCGGCACGCCGCCTGCGGGCGCGCCCGCTGCCGGAACTCCGCCTGCGCCGCAGGCGGGCGCGCCAGCCCGGCCCATAACTCCTCCCGCCGGCGCCGCGGCGCCAACTGTCGTGCCTGGCACGCCAGCCGCAGCGCCGCCGCCCAACAGGGCGCAATACGCGCCGCCGACGGTTGCTCCGGCGTTCCGGGCCGCGCCCGCGGTCGCAGCGCCGCTACCGCCCCCGCCGCGCCCGCCGCAGCGTGACCTGACGCCGCTTGCGATCGGTGCAGGCGTGGTGGCCGGCGCTGTCATCGGTGCGACGATCGCGGACTACCGCAACCAGCGACAGGAGGTCGTCGAAGGCGGCCGCACCATCTACACCGAGCCGGACCGCATCATCATCCGCGACCCCAGCGGTCAGGAATATGTCCGCGGCAACGATCTCTATCGCTTCCGCTATGGCGCCCGCGACATCCGAACCGAGACGGTCGGCGGCGAAACCCGCACCGTCGTGATCCGTCCTGATGGCACTGAGGTGATCACGGTGGTCGGTCCAGACGGCAGTCTGCTGCGGCGAATCCGCAGGGACCCGCGCGGACGCGAGATCGTGATCATCGACAACACCTACCGCGATCCGCGGGCGGTCGGCGGCTTCTATGTCGACGTGCCGCCGCCGGTGGTCAGCATCCCCTACGATCGCTACATCGTCGACGCCGAGGAGGCGTCCCCGCAGGTGATCTACGACACGATGCGCGCCCCGCCGGTGCAACGGATCGATCGACGCTACTCGCTCGATGAGATCCGCTACTCGCCGAACGTTCGCATGCAGATGCCGAGCATCGACGTCAACACGATCAACTTCGAGACGGGATCGTGGATCATTCCGCCCGACCAGGCGGCGCGGCTCCAGGTGATCGCCGACGGCATCAACCAGGCGATCCAGGCCAATCCGCAGGAGGTGTTCCTGATCGAGGGCCACACCGACGCGGTCGGTAACGACGTCGACAATCTGTCGCTGTCGGATCGCCGGGCGCAGGCCGCGGCCGAATTGCTGACCCAGCAGTTTGGTGTGCCCGCGGAGAACCTGACCTCGCAGGGCTACGGCAAGCAGTACCTGAAGGAGCAGACCGACGGCCCGAGCCGCATCAACCGTCGCGTCACCGTCCGCCGCATCACCCCGCTGCTCAACGGCGGCCAAGCCAACGCGGCACCACCGCCGCGGCAGTAAGAATATCGCAAAGAGAAAATGACCGGGAGCGATCCCGGCCATTTTTTTTTCTTGCACTCTCGTGCCCCGGACGCGGCGCAGCACGAAGTGATGCGCTGCTGAGCCGGGGCCCATCTACTATCGATGCAATTGGATCGAGATTCTGGGTCCCGGCTCTGCGACGCACCGCTTCGCGCTGCATCGCGTCCGGGACACGAGCGAGGATTCTAGCCCTTGTCGCTCTCGAGCCTGAAGATCTGCGAGCCTTCGCCGCCCGACAGCAAGCCGTTCTCAGCGTAGAGCTTGAGCTTGGTGCGGGTATCGGCGATGTCGAGGTTGCGCATGGTGAGCTGGCCGATGCGATCGGCCGGCGTGAACGCCGCATCCTCCACCTTCTCCATGCTCAGCCGCTCCGGCGCATAGGTCAGGTTCGGACTTTCCGTGTTCAGAATCGAATAATCGTTGCCACGACGCAGCTCCAGCGTCACCTCGCCGGTGACGGCGCGCGCCACCCAGCGCTGCGCGGTCTCGCGCAGCATGAGGGCCTGCGAGTCGAACCAGCGGCCCTGATAGAGCAGGCGGCCGAGGCGCAGGCCGCTGATGCGGTATTGCTCGATCGTGTCCTCGTTGTGGATGCCGGTGACGAGGCGCTCATAGGCGATGTGCAGGAGCGCCATGCCGGGCGCCTCGTAAATGCCGCGGCTCTTGGCCTCGATGATGCGGTTCTCAATCTGGTCGCTCATGCCGAGGCCATGGCGGCCGCCGATCGCATTGGCTTCCAGGAACAGCGCGACCGGATCGGCAAAGGTCTGGCCGTTGAGCGCCGTGGGCTGGCCCTCCTGGAAACGCACGACGACCTTCTCGGCCTTGACCGCGCAGTCGTCGCGCCAGAACGGCACGCCCATGATGGGATTGACGATCTTGATGCCGCTGTCGAGGCTCTCGAGATCCTTCGCCTCGTGCGTGGCGCCGAGCAGATTGCTGTCGGTCGAGTACGCCTTCTCCGCGCTCATCTTGTACGCAAAACCCTGGGCGGTCATGAACGCCGACATTTCGGCACGGCCACCGAGCTCGTCGATGAACTGCTGGTCGAGCCACGGCTTGTAGATGCGCAGGCTCGGATTGGTCAGAAGGCCGTAGCGATAGAAGCGCTCGATGTCGTTGCCCTTGAAGGTCGAGCCGTCGCCCCAGATGTTGACGCCGTCTTCCTTCATCGCGGCAACCAGCATCGTGCCGGTCACGGCGCGGCCGAGCGGCGTGGTGTTGAAATAGGTGATGCCGCCGGTCGAGATATGGAAGGCGCCCGACTGGATCGCGGCGATGCCTTCGTGGACGAGCTGGGTACGGCAATCGACGAGCCGCGCCTTTTCGGCGCCGAACTCCATCGCCTTGCGCGGGATCTCGTTGTAGTCGGCCTCATCCGGCTGACCGAGATTGGCGGTATAGGCGTAGCAACGCGCGCCCTTCTGCTTCATCCAGAGCAGCGCTGCGCTGGTGTCGAGACCGCCGGAGAAAGCGATGCCGACCTTTTCTCCCTTGGGCAGGCTCTTCAGAATCGTAGTCATGGCGCTTCCAATCGGATCTTAAGGGGCTGATATCGTCTTTCGGTTTGGACTTGCGCGATTATCAAATTTCGCGCGCATGGGCACGCCTTTAATGGCTCACGTCGACGCCGCCGGACCGGTTTTGCGGCCGAACAGGCGCTGCCGGAGCCGATAGGCCGGCCGGGCCAGCCGGGTCAGGGCGGCATCGACCGCCTCGTCGGAAATCCGTGTCCGCGGCCAGCGGTAAATCAGGGCGTAGGCGAGCCAGATCACCAGGAAGGTAACCAGGCCCGCGATCGAGACGTCGGTGAAAAAGTGCCCGCCGAAGGCCATGCGCAGACCGCTGGTCGCGGCGCCGAACACCACGGCCCCGGCATAAGCGAGCGGCCGCCAGGCGGGCGGCGCCAGCGCGGCTGGCGCCAGCGTCCAGAACGCGGTCGCGCCCTCGCCGGAGAAGAACGAGCAGTTGCGCCCACAGCCGCCACGCGGATCCCACCACGGCACGAATGGCAGATCGCCGGCGAACTCGGTCACGACCACCGGGCGCGGCCGCCCCCAATAGGACTTGAAGGCGAGATTGGTGAGAATGCCCGCTGACAGCGTCAACGTCACCAGCAGAAAGACGATGGTTCGTCCCGAGACCAGCAACGGCCGATCGGGCCTGATCAGCTTGACTACCAGCGCCACGATCGATGGCAGTGCGAACGCCCAGGCGATCCACATCGCCGCATCGCGCGCAAAGCTCGCCCAGCCATTCAGCTTGAGCGGAAACGTCTTCGTCTCGGGATCGAAGAACAGCGCGGCGAGCTTGAGATCGAGCTCGGGAAAGACGCCGAAGACGACGCCGATCACGAGCCACAGCGCCAGCGCGATGAAGAGTCCAGTCCGGTTCATGGCACGCGGTTTAGCGGAGTGAGGAGGAGATGGAAACCCCGCGGCGAGATGCCCACCCTCCACTGGAGGGCGTCAGAAAGCATCACCGCGCATCCGGCCTTGAATGCGAGGGCAGCGGTGGGGGCGGCTTGCGCGGGGGCGGCGGATGACGCCAGGCGCCCGCGTTGCGGCCGGCGATCATCCAGTAGACGACGCCGGCGACGATGCCCGCGCCGGTCATGATCTCCAGATGACGTCGCACGATGCCCTCGAACTCCAGCGTCTCGGGATGGAAGGGAATGAGGCCGAGATAGCAGGCAAGCCCGACGAGCCCGCCGCCGACCGCGTAGGCGAGCGCGCTGCGGATGAAGAAGGCCTCGGTGATCGCCACGATGACCAGCGCCGGCAGCAGCGCAAATCCGGAGACGAAGATGAAGCCGAAGCCGAGCAGGATGTCGATCGTGCCTTCATCGACGGGACCCGCACCGAGATCTGCGAATTCCGGAAACAGCAGCGCAGCCACGACGATCATGCCGCCGACCAGGCATGAGGCCAGAAAGCCGAGAAAGATCACGACGAGGCGGCCGATCAGTGCCATCGGACGCATCCATCATCGTTCACCGAATGCAACACAACGTTCCCCCACCGTCATTCCGGGCTCGCAAAGCGAGAACCTCCGAGCGCAATTGCGCTTCGGGGAACCTCGAGATTCTCCGGTGCGCAACTGCGCACTCTTCGAGCCGCCCCGGAACAACTGCCTAGAAAAAGATGCCCGGCCATGCCGCACGTTGATGGCCGCTTCATGTCAATCGGTCATCGCCATCGCGCGCAGCGCCTGGCGCTCGCGGGCCGAGAGCTTCTCCGTCTCCGATTTGAGCTGGCCGCAGGCGGCCAGGATGTCGCGGCCACGCGGCGTACGCACCGGCGAGGAATAGCCGGCGTTGAAGATATATTCGGAGAATTTTTCGATCTGGTCCCAGTCCGAGCATTCATAGGCCGTGCCGGGCCAGGGATTGAACGGGATCAGGTTGATCTTGGCCGGGATGCCCTTGAGCAGCTTCACCAGGAGCCTGGCGTCGTCGAGGGAATCGTTGACGCCCTTGAGCATCACATATTCGAAGGTGATGCGGCGCGCATTCGAGGCGCCCGGATAATCGCGGCAGGCCTGCAACAATTCCGCGATCGGATATTTGCGATTGAGCGGCACGAGCTCGTTGCGCAGCTCGTCGCGCACCGCGTGCAGCGAGATCGCGAGCATGACGCCGATCTCGTCGCCGGCGCGGACGATGTTCGGAACTACCCCCGAGGTCGACAGCGTGATGCGGCGGCGGGAGATGCCGATGCCCTCATTGTCTCCAACGATGAGCAACGCATCGCGCACCGCGTCGAAATTGTAGAGCGGCTCGCCCATGCCCATCATCACGATGTTGGTGACGAGGCGTGTGCCGTTCTCGCGATCGGCCCAATCGTTCAAGCGATCGCGCGCCACCATCACCTGCCCGACGATCTCACCGGCGGTGAGGTTACGCACCAGCCGCTGCGTGCCGGTGTGGCAGAACGCGCAGTTCAGGGTGCAGCCGACCTGCGAGGAGACGCACAGCGTGCCGCGATCGGTCTCGGGGATGTAGACGCATTCGACCTCGTGCGCCCTCTCGACATTGTCGCCGCTCGGCAGGCGCAACAGCCACTTGCGGGTGCCGTCGTTGGAGATCTGCTCGGCCACGACTTCGGGCCGGTCGACGGTGAAGTGGTTTGCGAGCTCGGCGCGGATGTCCTTCGAGATCGAGGTCATCTCGTCGAAA